>JBLNGJ010000340.1:0-8787 GCA_050264675.1 Micromonosporaceae bacterium | reverse complement strand
GGGCCCGGAAGGAGGAGCTCACCGCGCGGGCCGCGGTCGAGGAGATCGTCGACTTCCTCGAGTTGGAGCAGTGGCGGCGGCTGCCCGTCGGCCTGCTGCCGTTCGGGGTCCAGAAACGGGTCGAGCTGGGGCGGGCGTTGGCAATGAAGCCGAAGCTGCTGCTGCTCGACGAGCCGGTGGGCGGCATGAACCTCGAGGAGACCGAGGACATGGCCCGCTACATCCTGGATATCCGCGATGAGCTGGACATCCCGATCATCCTCGTGGAGCATGACATGGGCCTGGTCATGGACCTGGCTGATCGTGTGATGGTTGTCGATTTCGGTGTACCCGTGGCCACCGGGTCCCCTGTAGACATCCAGAACGATCCGGAGGTGATCCGGGCGTATCTGGGGGAGGTGCAGCGGACATGAGCACGGCCACGGCCGTTTCCGGGTCGGCCATCACCGGCGAACCCGGCTTGGGCGCCACGACCATCGCCACCCGGGTCCGCGATCGCGCGCGGACCACCCCGAACCGGATCGCCATGCGCGAGAAGGTGCTCGGGGTCTGGCAGGAGGTGAGCTGGGCCTTCTATTGGGACACCGTGCTCACCGTGGGGCACGCGCTGCTGGCCCTCGGCGTCGAGCCGGGCGAACGGGTGGCGGTGCACTCGGAGAACCGGAGGGAGTGGCTCTACACCGACGTCGGCACGATCGCCGTGCGGGCGATGACGGTGGGCCTCTACCCAACCAACCCGCCGGCCGAGGTCGGCTACCTGCTCTCGCACTCGGGCGCGCGGGTGCTCGTCGTCGAGGATCAGGAGCAGCTCGACAAGGCCCTCGCCGTGCTCGCCGACTGCCCGGCGCTGGAGTGCATCGTCTACGTCGAGCCGCGGGGCATCCGCCACCGCTACGACAGCGAGCTGGCCGGTGCTGGCGGCCGGCCGGTCCGGCTGCTCGCCTGGGCGCAGCTGCTCGCGCTCGGTGCCGAGCATCGGGCCGCCCACCCGGGTGCGGTCGAGCACCGGATGGCCGACGCGACACCCGACGACATCGCCACGCTGATCTACACCTCGGGCACCACCGGGCCACCCAAGGGCGCCATGCTCTCGGTGTCCAATGTGGAGTTCGCCGTCGAAACGCTGGTGCACGGCGGAGGGTTCACCTCGCCGCCCCCCGGCCCGGACGACCTCATCCTCTCCTACCTGCCGCTGTGTCACGTGGCCGAGCGCATCTTCACCACCTGGTTCAACGCCGGCGCCGGCGTGCAGGTCAACTTCGCCGAGTCGATCGCCACCGTGCCGGCGAACCTGCGCGAGGTGCAGCCGACCGTGCTGTTCGGCGTACCGCGCATCTGGGAGCGCATTCTCGCCTCGGTCACCATCGGCCTGCAGAACGCGTCCTGGATCAAGCGACTCAACGCCAAGCTGTGGCTGCGGGTGGCCCGGTGGATCGGTGACCGCCTGGTGCGCAGCGGCGGCCGGCGGACCGCGGCCACCCGGTTGGCCTACGCGGTCGGTTGGGTCTTCTTCTACCGGGCCCTGCGTGAACGCATCGGCATGCGCCGGGTCCGTTATGCGGCCTCGGGGGCGGCGCCGATCGCCCCGGAGGTGCTGCGGTTCTTCATGGGCATCGGGGTGGCGATGCACGAGGTGTACGGCATGACCGAGAACACCGCGGTGGCCACGGCCAATCGGCCAGGCCGCATCCGCCTCGGCACGGTTGGCGAGGCGCACCCCGGGGTGGAGATCCGCCTCGACCCGGCCACCGGCGAGATCCTCACCCGGCACGCCGGCACGTTCGTCGGCTACTACCGCGACCCCGAGGCCACCGCCCGGGCCAAGGATCCGGACGGCTGGCTGCACACCGGCGACGTCGGCGAGTGGGTCGACGGGACCCATGTGAAGATCACCGACCGGGCCAAGGACATCCTCATCACCGCCGGTGGTAAGAACATCGCGCCCAGCGAGATCGAGAACGCGCTCAAGGCCTCGCCCTATATCAAGGAGGCGGTGGTCGTCGGCGATCGGCGGCCCTACCTCGTCGCCCTCATCGGCATCGAGCTGGAGACCGTGGGCGACTGGGCCACCCGACGCGGCATCGCGTACACCACCTACCGCGACCTGTCGGACAAGCGCGAGGTGCACGCGCTGGTGCAGGGCGTCGTCGATGAGGTGAACGCCCGACTGGCCAGCGTCGAGCAGGTGAAGAAGTTCCGCATGCTGCCCAAGGAGCTCGACCACGAGGACGGCGAGCTGACCGCCACGCAGAAGGTCAAGCGGGCCGCGATCGCCAAGCTCTTCGGCCAGCTCGTCGACGAGATGTACGGCCGATGACGCCCGCCGACATGCTTGCCACCGCGGAGGCGAGATGACGCCCGCCGACACACTCCCCACCGCGGAGGCGAGATGACTCAAGCGGTGCAGATCCTTTCGCGGGGGCTCGGCACCGGCAGCGTGTACGCGTTGCTGGCGCTTGGCTTCGTCATCATCTACAAGTCCACCCGGGTGATCAGCTTTGCCCAGCCGGCGTTCATGCTCGCCGGCGCGGTCATGGTGGCCTACCTGGTCGGGCCGCTCGGATTCTTCCTCGCCCTGCCGCTCGGTGCGCTCGGCACCGGCCTGGTGGCCCTCGGCGTCGAGCGCGTCGCCGTGCGCCCGATGATCGGTCGGCCGGTCTTCGTGGTCGCCATCATCACGCTCGGCGTCGACGTGGTGCTCCGTGTGATCACCAACCCGTTCATCGGCATCCGCCTGCTTCACGTCGGCGATCCCTGGGGCCTCAAGCCGACCACCATCGCCGGCATCGAGGTGCAGCAGCGCCACCTCGCCATGCTGGTCACCACGGCCGTCGTGGTCGTCGCGCTGTTCACCTTCTTCCGGTTCACCCGGATGGGTCTGGCGATGCGGGCCACCGCGTACGACCAGGAGGCCGCGCTGGCCCAGGGCGTCTCGGTGGGCTCGGTCTTCGCGCTCTCCTGGGCGCTCGCCGGGGCGCTGGCCGCCCTTGGTGGGACGTTCGCCGCGGTGGGCGGCAACGTCGACCAGCTGCTCTGGCTCACCGCGCTGGTCGCCCTGCCGGTCATCATCCTGGGTGGGTTGGACTCGTTGCCCGGCGCGGTCATCGGCGGCCTGGTCGTCGGGGTGTTGCAGGAGGTCGTCGCCAACTACCAGCGGCATTTCCCGGTCTGGGTAGGCGGCAATGTCGCCATCATCTCGCCGTATGTGCTGATGCTGGTCGTGTTGCTGGTGCGCCCCTACGGCCTCTTCGGCACCCGGGAGGTCGAGCGGGTATGACGACCGCCGCCGACGCACTCTCCTCAGGGGAGGCGCGATGACAAAACCCCGAGGACGGCCTCTGCTCTACACCTCGTACCAGTCCGAGATGGCGCTGCTGAACACCGGCACCAAGCGGGTCATGCTCGTCGTGCTGCTGCTGGCCGGCCTGGCCGCCCCGTTCCTGTTCGTCGACGAGCAGTTGCAGCTGCTCGCCACGGCCTGCGTGGCCGCGATCGGCGCGATCGGGCTGGGCCTGGTCACCGGGTACGCCGGCCAGGTCTCGCTCGGCCACGCGTTCTTCATCGCGTTGGGCGCGTACACCGCCGCCGTCATCAGCGGTGACCCGGACGGGCGTGCCCTCGGCTACGGAGTTCGTGAGCTGCTGATCTGGCTGCCCGCCGCGGGACTCGTGGCCGGCGTGGCCGGCGTGCTGGTGGCGCCGCTGGCGACCCGGCTGCGTGGGCTCTATCTCGCCATCGTCACGCTCGGACTCGTCTTCATCGGCCAGCACGCGTTCGATTCGTGGTCGCAGATCACGGGTGGATCGGGCATCGGCCGGCCGGCGGCCCAACCGGTGCTCTTCGGCTATCCTCTGCATCTCAGCGGCGCCTACTTCACTCGCGACCAGCAGCTGTATTGGCTGATGTTCGTGCTGCTGGTGGTGTTCGCGTTGGCTGCGCGCAACATCGCCCGGTCGCGGGTCGGCCGGGCCTTCACCGCCATCCGCGACCGCGACATCGCGGCCGGCGTGATCGGGGTGAACCTGGCTCGCTACAAGACGGTCGCGTTCGCCGTCTCGTCGTTCTACGCGGGTTGCGCGGGCGCGCTTCTCTTCACCATCAGCGGCTTCTTCGCCCCGAGCACGTTCACCCTTGAGTTGTCCGTGCTTTACATCGCGATGGTTCTCATCGGCGGGGCCGGCACCATCTCCGGCGCCATCATGGGCGCCTTCTTCTTCACCCTGCTGCCGAGACTGACCCGCGAGGTGCCTCAGCTGGTGCCCTTCATCAGCAGCGACGAGACGGTCACGCCGAACGCGCACCAGTTGGAGGTCGTCCTCTATGGAGCGTTGATTGTCGTGTTCCTCATCTTTGAACCGCGCGGCCTGTTCGGCCTCTGGCTGCGGCTGCGCAACTACTGGAAGACCTGGCCATTCTCCTACTAACCCAGCTGTCCCAACGAGCCCGGGAGGAACGACAGGGTATGAAGAGTCGCGTTGTGCAACACACAAGCGCGTTGAAACGCTTCTCCGCCGTGACTGCGGTTGCGGCTTTGGTGCTGGCCGGTGCGCTCGCCGGCTGCCGCGGCGCGGACAAGGGCGGTGGCGGCGGTGGCGGCAACGGCATCAAGACCGACGTCGGTGTGACTTCGGCCGCCTGCCCGCAAGCCATCGACAAGACCAAGGGCTGCATCTACCTCGGCATCATCTCCGACCTGACCGTCGGCCCGTTCGCCCCACTCGCGGTTCCCATCACGAACGCGCAGAAGGCGTTCTGGAAGCGGGTCAACCAGAAGGGCGGCATCGGTGGGTACGAGGTGGACGTGGTCACCTACGTCCGCGACAACAAGTACAACCCACAGACCCACAACGAGGTCTACCAGGAGATCAAGAGCAAGGTCCTGGGCCTGGCCCAGACTCTCGGCTCACCCACCACGGCCGCGATCATGGGCGACCTCAAGGCGAACAACGTCGTCGCCGTGCCGGCCTCGTGGACCTCGGCCTGGGCGTTCGAGGACACCATCATCGAGTCGGGCGCGAACTACTGCGTCGAGTCGATGAACGCGGTCGACTTCGCCAAGGACACCTTCGCGCCCAAGAGCGTAATGGCCGTGCACTACGCCGGTGACTACGGCGACGACGCCGCCGCCGGCGTGAAGTACGCCGCGGAGAAGGTCGGCCTCACGTTCACCGACGTCAAGACCGACCCTGGTCAGGATAAGCAGGGCGGCGCGATCGCGGCGATCATGGCGAGCAAGCCCGACCTGGTCATCCTCACCACCGCCCCGGCCGAGGCCGCGCAGATCGTGGGCGGCACCGCCGCTCTGGGCTACACGGGTCACTTCATCGGAACCAGCCCGACCTGGAACCCGGCGCTGAACGCCAGCGCGGCTGCTCCGGCCCTCGCGGCGCTGTACATGCAATCGGCGCCGTGGCTGCCTTGGGGCACCGACACCCCGGGTCACAAGGCCATGCGAGAGACCCTCGGTACGCCCAGCCCGCTCTCCGACGGATACACCGCCGGATGGGTCTGGTCCTACCCGATGAAGGCCGCGCTGGAGAAGGCGGCCGCCAACAAGGACCTGACCCGCAAGGGCCTGCTCGACGCCGTGAAGTCGCTGACCTCTGTGGACTATGAGGGCATGCTGCCCGCGGGTGCGGGTAACTTCGCCGGCGGGGCCAACGGTCAGGTCAAGGTCACCGCGATCTCCAAGCCGGACAAGACCGCGCCCACCGGCGTGACGATCGTGAAGGACCTCTTCACCGGACCCACCGCACAAGGGTTCACACTCAGCAAGCCCTGCTACACCCCATAGCCGACGCCTACCGCCACGAAAGCACGGGCACCGTATTAACGCCGAGGCGTTAATAAGGTGCCCGTGCTTTCGTCCACTACGCGGCGTGCCCGTTAGGCCGAACCGACCGGTGGGTAACCCCGACCGGGAGGTCAGCCATGGCGAAGACGGACGGCCGCGGCCGGGCCCATCGAGAACGACTGATCCGGCTGCTCAAACGCGGTCCGCGGCGGCCATCGGAGCTTGGCGTGCGGGCGTGGTTGCGGGTGTTGACCCGCACCGTCAGCGAGTTCATCAAGGACGATCTCAGCGACCGCGCGGCCGCCCTGACCTACTTCGGGGTGCTCTCCATCTTCCCGGGCCTGCTCGTGCTCGCCGCTGGCGTGGGGCTGCTGGGCCGCGAGGCCACCCGTACCGTCATGGTCAATATTCAGGAGCTGACGCCCGGCTTGGCCCGCCAGATCATCAACGACGCGGTGGAGAACCTGCAGCGTAGCCAGGGCACAGCCAGCCTGGTCGCGATCATCGGCCTGGGCGTCGCGTTCTGGTCGGCGTCCGGCTACGTCGGCAGCTTCATGCGGGCGGCCAACACGATCTATGACGTGCCCGAGGGGCGGCCGATGTGGAAGACCATCCCGATCCAGATCACGGTAACCCTGCTCACCGGCGTCTTCCTCGCGGTGACCTCGCTCGCCGTCTTTCTCACCGGACGGGTGGCCGAGGTGGTCGGCCGGCTGGTCGGGTTGGAGGCCGATTTCGTGCGGGCCTGGGACTACGCGAAGTGGCCGGTGCTGGTGATCCTGATCGGGTTCTTGATCGACGTCCTCTACTGGGCCGGGCCCAATGCACGGCAGGGTGGCTTCCGGTGGATCACTCCGGGCAGCGTCGTCGCGGTCGTGGCCTGGCTGGTGGTTTCGGCCGGCTTCGCGTTCTACATTGCCCACTTCAACTCGTACAACAAGACCTACGGGACCCTCGGCGGCGTGATCGTGTTCCTGGTCTGGCTCTGGCTGACCAACGTGGCGATCCTGCTCGGTGCCGAGTTCGACGCCGAGTTGGCCCGCGCCCGGGCGATCGCGGCTGGTCTGCCGCCGCACGCCGAGCCCTACGTGCCGATGCGCGATGTGCCCCCGGACCGCGTGCGCTCCACAATGGACCTGGACGAACGTGCGCCGGACGAGGTGCCTTAGCCCGGCTCGCAACGGCTGCTTCCGCAAGGTCAACCAGAACGGTGCTCACGCTGGCGGTCGTAGTGCCGGGCCGCCCGAGCCCGGTTGCCGCAGCCGGCCGAGCACCATCGCCGGCGCGCGTCGTGGGTCACGAACAGCAGCACACAACCGGGCCCGTGGCAGGCGTGCAGACCGGGTTCGCCGGCCAACACGTGCACCGCGTCCCGGGCGATCACGCCCCGGGCGGCGGGTAGGCCGGTCAGGAGGCCTCGCTCGACGAGTGCGTAGCGAAGGCCGTGGGCCACCAGTGCGGGCGCACTCCGGGCCAGCAAGGCGGTGTCGTTGATGTGGGCGAGCGCGTCCGGAGGAGGGATGCGTTGCTCGGCCGCGGCCCGGAACAGTGTGCCGATCGCCGCTCGCAGATCGTGGAACGCCGCGAGTTCGCCGCCGGCAACGCAGTTGGGCATGTCGGCGCGAAAATCGATCAGGCCCGGCACGGCGGCTTGTTGGTGTAACCAGACGCCGAGTTGACCCGGTGTCGCGATCACGTCGTGCAGCCGGCCGCGCACGGCGTGCCGGGTGTTGACAAAGCCGACCGAGAGCGGCACGGGTTGGCTGGTGGCCGACCGCCGGTCAAGGCTCTTGTCTTCCTCAGGCACGCATGCGATTCTAACGGCTGTTGGCGTAACAACCGTTAGAGAATGTCGCGGCATATGACCACGGATACCAGTTCAGGGCGGGTGGCGGACTCCGGCACACCGACCCTGCGGGTCGGGCAGCTGTGGCGGTTCCCGGTCAAGTCGATGGCCGGTGAGCGGCTGGAGTCGGCATGGTTGACCGAGGACGGCCTGCGCGGTGACCGCCTCATCCACGTGCGCGGGCCGCAGGGTGTGCTCACCGCGCGTACCCGACATCAACTGCTGCGACTGGCGGCCCGCACCACGTCCGACGGACAGGTGCTCGTCAACGGTCGACCCTGGGATGCTCCGGAGACCGCGACGCTGATCCGGGCCGCAGCCGGCCCGTTGGCCGAGGCCGTCCGGTACGGCGGGCGGGAACGCTTCGATGTGCTGCCCCTCCTGGTGGCGACGGATGGGGCGATCAGCACGCTCGGCTATGACGGTCGGCGGTTGCGGCCGAACATCGTCATCGACGGTGTGAGCGGCCTGGCCGAGCGGTGCTGGCCCGGGCGGGCGCTGCGGATCGGCAAGGCGCTGATCGGCGTGCTCAAGCTGCGGGCCCGCTGTGTGTGCACCACGATCGACCCGGACTCCGGTGAGCTGAATCCAGAGGTGCTACGCCGGATCAACCGGGACTTCGACGGTCGCTTCGCGTTGGACTGCTGGGTGGCCCAGGCCGGTGAGGTTCGCGTCGGTGACCCGGTGACCGTGGTCGACGCCGACCTGCCCCAGCCCGAGCGGGGCGGCTGGATCGTCGGCGCACCCTACACGGTGCCGTGAGCCCGGTCGGGCCTGACCCGGTGGACACCGATCAGTCGATCAGCAGGCCCCGCACGGCGATGAGGTAACCGAGCTGGGCGCGGCTGCTGCTGCCCAGTCGGTCCGAGATTCGCTTGATGTAGGTGGCCACCGTGCGCTGACTCAGGGCGAGCTGCCGGGCCATCGTGGCGTCGGTATGGCCTTCGACCAGGAAGCGCAGGATCGCGCCCTCGATCTCGTCGGTCACATGGGGCGGCCGGACCTGGGTCGGGTTGAACTCGATCGGCTGGGCGCGTTGCCACATGTTGTCGAACACGGTGGTGAGAAAACTCACCACACCCGGATTTCTGATCTCCAGGGCCAGCTCGCGGCGTGGCACTCCGGCTGGGATGAACGCGACCAACCC
>JBLNGJ010000339.1:0-5481 GCA_050264675.1 Micromonosporaceae bacterium | reverse complement strand
GGCATTGGCGCAGCTGGCGCAGCTCCAGCCCGGCCGGGCGGCACCCTCGGTGTCGCCCGGCCGCCCCGCCGGCTCAGCGCGCACCCCTCGCCAATGTCGCGATGGTGCGAAGATACCGGATCTCGTTGTCCGGCTCGTCCGCCTGATAGTGACACCTGGGTAAGCGAGCAAACGAAACTGCTGATCAGCGGCTGACCACGGCCGAAGCGCCGCCATACGATGTGGCCCTCGCGGCCCGTCCGCCCTCGGAACGCGGGCTCGCCCGGACCATCCGAAGGAGGTGGCTGATGCCGTCCGAGAAACCGATGATCCTGGCCTTGTGGAGCGCGCCGCGCAGCCGCTCGACCGCGTTCGAGCGCATGATGCGCTCCCGTGGCGACCTCACCGTGCTGCACGAGCCGTTCTCTCACCTGGCCAACTACGGTTCGACCACAGTGGACGGCAAGGTGATCACCTCGGAGCCGCAGCTGCTGGCGGCTCTACGGCGGACGCGCAGCCGGGTGTTCTTCAAGGACACGACCGATTTCCACTATCCGCATGTGCTCGAGGACGAGGTGTTCCTGCGCGGCGCGACCCACACGTTCCTCGTCCGGCACCCGCGCGAGGCGATCGCGTCGCACTTTGCCCTGCACCCGGGGTTGGGTCGCGACGAGATCGGGTTCGCCTGGCTGTATGAGATCTTCGCCGCCGTCCGCGCCGCGACCGGTGCCGTACCCATAGTGGTGGACTCCGCCGACCTGGTGGCGCGGCCCAGCGAGACGGTCAAGCGGTACTGCGCGGCCGTCGGCATTCCCTTCCGGCCGGCGGCTTTGAGCTGGTCGCCCGGCATGGCGTCGGCCTGGCGGCGCAGCGAGCGCTGGCACCAGGGCACGAGCGAGACGAGCGGCTTCGTGCCGACCGGTCCTCGAAACGACAGGGTGGTCGACGAGTCGCCACTGCTGGCTGCGTATCTGGAGTACCACCTGCCGTTCTACGAACGCCTGTGGCAGCACCGGATCCAGCCGGCCGTGTGGGTCTCGGAAAGCCGGTGAGGGAGGCCTCGATGACCGTGGTGCGGGTGTGACGCGGAGTCCGGCTGACCGACGACCACACATCGGACAAGGAGCACAGCGTGGGTGACCAATCGGTCGAGGTGAAGCGCCAGGCCCTGGTTGAGGAGAAGCGCCGGGCTCTGGTCGAGCTGCGCCTGCAACGGCCGGGGCCCGGACCCGCAGCCGCGGTGGAACCACTGACGCGGGTGTCTCGGCGTGGGCGCTTGCCGCTGTCGTTCCAGCAGGAAGGGTTGTGGTTCCTGCATCAGCTCAACCCGAGCTCGACGGTCTATACCATTCCGTTCGCCTGGCGACTGCAAGGCCCACTGGACATCGAAGCACTGCAGACCGCACTGTCCACAGTGGTCGCTCGGCATGAAGCGCTGCGCACCCGGTTCGACTCTATCAACGGACAACCCTTTCAGGTCATCGATCCGCCACCGACCCGGTTCCCCGCACCGATCACCGATCTCAGCAACCGACCGGACCCGCTGGCCGCCGCCCGCGAGCACATCCAGACCGAGGCCGACCGCCCCTTCGACCTCACCACCGTCGGGCTCTTCCGCGCCGAGCTCATCCGGCTCGCCGACCGAGACCACATCCTGACGATGGCGGTCCACCACATCATCGCCGACGGCTGGTCGATCGGCATCCTCACCCAGGAGCTCGCGACCCTTTACAACGGCACACCACTACCCCCACTCACCATCCAACCCGCCGACGTCGCCGTCTGGCAGCGCACCTCACTGCGCCTCAACGACCAGCTGACCTACTGGCGAAACCGGCTCGACGGGCTGCCGGCACTGGATCTACCGGCCGATCGGCCGCGGCCCGCCGTACGCAGCGGGAGCGGCGCGGGACTATCCGCAGACATCGACGCCGCGCTCGGGGCAGCGGTAGCCGACCTGGCCCGGGCCGAGGAAGTGTCGTTCCTGGCGGTGCTGCTGGCCGCCTTTCTGGTGGTGCTGGCCCGCTATACGGGTCAGGAGGATCTGGTGGTGGGCTCGGTCTTTGGTGGCCGCACCCGGTCGGAGGTGGAGCCGCTGGTCGGCTACTTTGCCAGCACGCTCGTGCTGCGTACCAGCCTGGCCGGCGACCCAGACTTCCGAGCGCTGGTCGGCCGCTGCCATGACACCGTTCTCGGGGCGAGCGCGCACCAGGACGTACCGTTCAGTGTGGTGGTGGACGCGCTCAACCCGGCGCGGGAGGCCGGGCGCAACCCGCTGTTCCAGGTCAGCTTCTCTTTCCAACCGGCGAGCTGGTCGACGGGGGGGTTTGCCCTGGGCGGTGTCCCCGCGGAGCCGCTGCCCGGCGGCGGCACGAGCCAGTCGCGCTTCGATATCGCGGTCGCGGTGAGCCAGCGCCCGGACCAACGGCTGCAGGTGTGGGTGGAGTATGCGACGCAGTTGTTCGACCGGAGCCGGATTGGGCGGCTGGTCGAGCATCTGGGGTTGGTGTTGCGGCAGGCGGTCGACAATCCGGATCTGCGGTTGAGCGGGTTCCGGCTGATGACCGACGCGCAGGCGCACCGTCTGATTCAGGAGTGGAACCCGAGCCCGACTTTGGCGCCGCTGGAGGGCCGGTCGCTCCTCGGAGATCTCGTCTACGAACAGGTCAAGTCCCGCCCGCAGGCGCCGGCGATTCGATATGGCGACTCCGAGATCACGTATGGGGAGCTGGGTCGGCGGGCCGGCCGGTTGGCCTGGACGCTACGCCGGGAACGGGCCGTCGACGCCGAGACCGTGGTCGGAGTCCTGCTCGAGCGCGGAATTGACCTGATCGTGGCCCAAGTTGGCGTCACCCTCGCCGGCGGCGCCTGGCTTCCGCTCGACCCCACCCACCCCACCGAGCGGCTGCGCTACCAGCTCCAGGACGCCGGCGCCGTCACCGTCCTCACCCACCGCACTCTCGTAGACCGGCTCCCACCCGGGACCGACCACCTGTGTCTGGACCAGACACCCCTCACCGGCCTACCCGACCAGCCCCCACCGGTGCGCACCCGCCCGGACCATCTGGCCTACCTGATCTACACATCCGGCTCCACCGGCCGCCCCAAGGGCGTTCTGGTCACCCACCGCAACGTCACCGACTTTCTCGCCTCCGCCCGCGACCTGTTCGCACTCGCCCCCACCGACCGGGTCCTGCAGTTCGCCAACCCCACCTTCGACGTCAGCATCTTCGACACCTTCGCCACCCTCGGCAGCGGCGCCCTGCTGATCTGCGCCCCGCGCGAACAACTCCACAACCCTGATCACCTCACCACACTCCTCGCCCACGAACACATCACCGTCGCCCCCCTCCCCCCAGCCGTGCTGGCCCGGATCGATGCCTCGGCCCACCTGCCTAACCTGCGCATGATCATCGTGGCCGGTGAGGCGTGCGGCCCGGAGTTGGTCAAGCGGTGGCGTCGCCCGGATGTCGAATTCCACAATGGTTACGGCCCGACCGAAGTCACGGTGCTGTGCACCAGCCACCGGTGTGTCGCCAGCGAGGCGACCGTCCCGATTGGTCAGGCGATGGCCAACCATCGGGCCTACGTGCTCGATGCCACCTACTCGCCCGTGCCCATCGGCATACCCGGCGAGCTCTACGTCGCCGGGACCGGCGTCGCCCGGGGATACCTCAACCACCCCGCGCTGACCGCCGAACGGTTCCTCCCCGACCCCTTCACCAGCCAACCCAGCCAACGGATGTATCGCACCGGCGACCTGGTCCGATGGCAGGACAACGGCACCCTCGAATTCCTCGGCCGCACCGACCGGCAAATCAAGATCCGCGGCATCCGCATCGAACCCGGCGAGATCGAACAAGCCCTGCTCGACCACCCCCACGTGCTCCAAGCCGTTCTCACCACCCGCGACGAGAACACCCTGGCCGCCTATGTCGTAACCGACCCGGCCGAACCAACCGACGAAACAACCCTGCGCGCCCACCTCCTCGACCACCTACCCACATACCTCATCCCCACCACCATCACCCAACTACCCGCCCTGCCCTACACCACCAGCGGCTAGATCGACCACCTCGGCCTACCCGACCCCACACCGAACCCCAACCACCACCGAGAGCCCCCACACACACCCACCGAACACACCCTCGCCGCCATCTGGCACGACCTGCTCAACATCCCCGCCAACCAGATCAGCACCCAGGACAACTTCTTCACCCTCGGTGGCAACTCCCTTCGCGCCATCCAACTCATCTCCCGCATCCACGACTCCCTCCACCACGACCTCGACCTACGCCAGATCTACCTGGACTCGACGATCACCGGCCTTGCCGCGGCCATCGACCGGCGGCCCGCCCCGGGATCCGCCCAGCCACAGCCGGGCCTACTCGTGCCGCTGCGTGCCGGTGGAGCGCGCCCGCCGCTGTTCTGCGTGCATCCGGTCGGCGGATCCGCCGCGCCCTACCTGGCCCTTTCCGGCTTGCTCCCCGCGGACCTGCCGGTGTATGGGTTCGAGGCGATCGGGCTGCACGGTGGTGAACCGCTGCGCGCCGTACCGGAGATGGCTGAGCGATACCTGCCGGAGCTGCTCGCCTGCCAACGCGACGGGCCCTATCACCTGCTGGGCTGGTCGGCGGGTGGCCTGATCGCGCTCGAGCTCGCCGCCCGGCTGCGCGAGCGGGGGGCGCCGGTGGCGGCACTGATCCTGCTGGACACCGTCGCCCCCCGCCCCGACGACCCGCTTCCGGACCAGGCCGAGTTGCTTGCTCACTTCGCGCACGACGTCGCCGCCCAGGCCGGCGTTCCAGCGCCGATGCTGAGCCTGTCGGCCGTGCCCGACGGTGAGCGGGCCACCACCGTGACGAGGGCGTTGGAGCAGGCCGGGCTGGTCCCCGCCGGGATCGAGAAGCAGTTGCGGGCGCGGATGGCCGTCTTCATCGCGACCTCGCTGGCCGCCCGCAGCTACCGAATTCCCTCTTTCGACGGCAGTATCACGCTGTTGACCGCCCGGGAACGCCCGGACGGACGGGCGCGGCAGTGGCCGGAGGTCACGCGCCGGATCGAAGTGCCCGGAACCCACTACACCGTGTTGCGAGAGCCGCAGGTGAACACACTGGCGGCGGTGGTGGCCGGCTTGCTCGACGCGGCGGCCTGAGGCGGATCGTCAGCGCCCCGCCTCCTGCCAGTGGTGGCCACCCCGGTCGAACCGGGTCTGCCGCGCGGCGCCCGGCGACCCGGCGGCCAGGCTCGGGTCGCTGACGAAGAGGTTGCCCTTGAAGACCTCCACGGTCACGCTTCCGGTCGCGTGCGTCGCCAGCGCGTCGGCGCCGGCCCGGGCGGCAAGGGTCGCGGCGTCGTAGAGGCGACCCTCGTAGACCGCCCGTCCGATCCGGCGGGAGAGCGAGTGCATCAGCTCGGCCGCCGCCTTGTCCAGGCTCAGCTGGTAGAGCGCGGTCAGGCTCTGCCCGAGCACCTCCAGACCGGGCGCCTCATACACCCCGC
>JBLNGJ010000338.1:0-6183 GCA_050264675.1 Micromonosporaceae bacterium | reverse complement strand
ACCGTCCGCGACGCCGGATGCACGCCGATCGTGGTGGTGCTGGGGGCCGAGTCGGCCACGGTGCGTGGGCAGGCCCAACTCGGCGATGTGAAGATCGTCGACAACCCGGCCTGGAAGACCGGCATGGGTTCGTCGCTGCGGGTCGGTCTGGAGCTGCTCGCCGGCACCGACGTGGACGCCGCGGTGGTGCTGCTCGTCGACACGCCGGGCGTGACCGCCGAAGCCGTGCGCCGGGTGGCCGCCAAGGACTCCCGCGACGCTTTGGTCAGCGCCGCCTACGGTCAGCGCCGGGGTCACCCGGTGCTGCTCGGTCGCGACCACTGGCCCGGGGTGGCCACGCTCGCCGTCGGCGACGTCGGTGCCCGGGCCTACCTGACGGCCCGGGCGGCCGAGGTGCAGACCATCGCCTGCGACGACGTCGCTGACGACGCCGACATGGACTATCCCGACCCGGAGTCGGTCAGCACCTGACGTCGGCTACCTTCACGCACAGGTACACAGTGGACATTGCTCGGGCCCCGGACCTCCGACGCAATCCAGCGACCGACACGGAGGGAGCGGCGGGCCTCGGATTCGTTGTCACGGCGTTCACCACCGGGCGTTCGAGGTGGTCAGCCTGGCCGCGACGGACGGGTCGGTGCGTTGGCGCAAGCCCGCCAGCCCGTCGGCGGTCGCCCCGGGGGGTTGGTCTGACCACGCTCGTCCCCACCGACGGCGGGCTCACGATCTGGCTCGAACCCGAGCCGGCACCACACCGCGTGCTGGACTCGTCAGGGCGGTACCGATCGCTGACCGTCGACATCAGCTCGGGTCGGGTTCAGGTCTTCGACCTGGCCAACGTGTGGGCCGCCTTCGGCCTCGCCCAGGCGACCGGCCAGGTCATGTGGGTCACGCCCCACGCCACGGTGGCCTGCGGGCAGATATCGTTCGATGTCGGCAGCCCGGTCCGGTGCCTGTGGTCGGGCACAACCACGCTGGACGGTCCGCGCGCCACGTACCAGAACCTGGCCGTCCGCATGGAGGGTTTCGACCCCCGCACCGGCAAGACGAGCTGGCAAGTCGGGTGGTGCCCGGCAAACCGGCGGGCGAGCCGCAGACCACGCCTCGCTTCGCCGGTGCCACGGCGCCCACCGGACGCGACAACGTCGAGATGTTCGCCTGGCTGGACGCGGACGGCTTTGTGCACGGCCGCAAGGTCTCGGGACCGGTAGCGGGCACCAGCCCCGGCGGAGCATAGTTGGACCATGGTCGTCCGGGCTCGGTGCCACGATGCGTGACGTGCTCGACGAACTCACCGCCTGGTGGCGGTCGGGGGACCCGGTCGGGATGGCTACCGTGGTCGGCACCTGGCGCAGCGCGCCGCGCCCGGCCGGCGCCACCATGCTGGTCGGGCGGGACGGCACCGCGGTCGGCAGCGTCTCCGGCGGCTGTGTGGAGGGCGCGGTCTACGAGCTGTGCCAGGAGGCGATCCGCACCGGAGCGCCGGTGCTGCAGCGCTACGGGATCAGCGACGACGACGCGTTCGCGGTCGGGCTGACCTGTGGCGGCATCATCGACCTGTTCGTGGAGCGGGTCGACCGGGAGGCCTTTCCGGAGTTGGGCGAGGTGGCGCAGTCCATTCGCGACGGTGAGCCGGTGGCCGTGGTGACGTGCGTCGAGGGTCCGCCCGACCGGTTGGGCCGGCGCCTGGTGCTGTGGCCGGACCGGCGGGCGGGTTCGCTTGGCCCGGCCCGTCTGGACGACGCGGTCACCGACGACGCGCGCGGCCTGCTCGCCGGCGGCCGGACCGGCCTACTCCACTATGGACACGATGGTGAGCGCCGGGGCGACGAGCTGGCCGTGTTCGTGGCCAGTCACGCCCCCCGCCCGCGCATGCTCGTCTTCGGGGCGATCGACTTCGCCGCGGCGGTGGCCCGGGTCGGTGCGTTTCTGGGCTACCGGGTGACCGTCTGCGATGCCCGGCCGGTCTTCGCCACGCCCCGGCGCTTCCCCGACGCCGACGAGGTCGTGGTCGACTGGCCGCACCGCTACCTGGGCGGCGAGGTCACCGCCGGCCGGGTCGATGCCCGCACGGTGGTCTGCGTGCTCACTCATGATCCGAAGTTCGACGTGCCGGTGCTCGAGGTGGCCCTGCGGGAGCCGTTCGCCTACGTCGGGGCGATGGGTTCGCGGCGCACCCACGACGACCGGATGGCGCGGCTGCGGGAGGCGGGGGTCGACGAGGAGGCGCTGGCCCGCCTCGCCTCGCCGATCGGGCTGGATCTGGGTGCCCGTACGCCGGAGGAGACCGCCGTCAGCATCGCCGCAGAGATCATCGCGGTGCGGTGGGGTGGCGGTGGTGCCCGGCTGACCGAAATCTCCGGTCGTATCCACCATGACGTGACGCCGTAAGGCCGACGGGCGACGGGCACTTGTGGATCTCGCCTCGGCGGAGTTGGGTGTGTAGTAGCGGGCCGCGCGGTCGCTGCGGGCCAGCCCGTCCCCAACAACACCGACGGGAGGCGCCATGGCTCGCGTGAGCGTCACGGTCGATAACACGAACTACGTCGACGACGTGGAACCCAGAACGTTGCTCGTGCACCACCTGCGGGATCGGCTCGGCAAGGTCGGCACCGTGGTCGGCTGCGACACCGGCAACTGCGGTGCCTGCACGGTGCTCATGTCCGGTGCCGACGGCGTCGCCCGGTCGGTCAAGAGCTGCTCGGTGCTGGCGGTGCAGGCCGACGGTTGCACCGTGACGACGGTGGAGGGTCTGGCCACCAACGGCTCCCTGCATCCGGTGCAGCAGGCCTTCCACGAGCAGCACGGCCTGCAGTGCGGCTACTGCACGCCAGGCATGATCATGGCCGCGGTGGACCTGCTGCGGGAGAATCCGAACCCGAGCGAGGCCGAGATCCGTGCGGGCCTGTCCGGAAACCACTGCCGTTGCACCGGCTACCAGAACATCGTGCGTGCCGTCCAGGCCGCCGCAGGTCAGGCGGTGAACCCATGACGACAACGGCTTCGGTGCCTGAGGTTGGCCGGGCCCGGCTGCGCAAGGAGGACGAGCGCCTCCTCACCGGCCGCACCCGCTGGACCGAGAACCTGAGCGTGCCCGGCATGGTGCACCTGGCCATCCTGCGCAGCCCGTACGCGCACGCCAAGGTGCTCAGCGTGAACACCGCGCCGGCGATGCAGCGCCCCGGCGTGCTCGCCGCCTTCTCGGGTCAGGACGTGGCCGAGACGCAGGGCGTGCTCGCCTGCGCCTGGCCGGTCACCGAGGACATGGTCGCGCCCACCTACACGCCGCTCGCCGTGACCGAGGTGCGCCACGTGGGTGAGCCGGTCGCCGTGGTGGTGGCCCGCGACCGGGCCAGTGCGGTCGACGCACTCGACGCCATCGAGGTGACCTACGAGCCGCTGCCGGTGGTGCTGGACCTCGAGGCCGCCCTCGGTGAGGGCTCGCCACTGGTGCACGCCGACAAGGGCACGAACAAGTGCTATACCTGGGTCTTCGACTCGGCCCAGGCCGGCACCGGCGGGGACGTGGCGCAGGCCGATGCCGAGGTCGTGATCAAGCGCCGGTACGTGCACCAGCGCCTCATCCCGGCCTCGATGGAGCCGCGCAGCGTGATCGTGGATCCCGGTGGTGGCGAGTGGACCATGTACTCCGCCACGCAGATCCCGCACATCGTGCGGTTCCTGCTCGCCGCGACGACGGGCACACCCGAGCACAAGATCCGGGTGATCGCGCCGGACGTGGGCGGTGGATTCGGCGGGAAGCTCGCCGTGACGCCGGAGGAGTGGATCGCGTTCGTCGCGGCCAACCGGACCGGTCGGCCGGTCAAATACACCGAGAGCCGCGCCGAGTCGATGGTCTCCGCGCACCACGGGCGGGACCTGATCCAGGACATCACCCTCACCGCCCGCCGCGACGGCACGGTCACGGGCCTCAACGTCGAGCTCACCGCCAACATGGGTGCCTACCTGGGCGTCGTCACGCCGGGCGTGCCACTGCTCGGGGCGTTCATGTACAACGCCATCTACAAGTTCCCGGCGTACCGGTTCACCTGCACCGGGGTCTTCACCAACACCACCAAGACCGACGCCTACCGCGGCGCCGGCCGGCCCGAGGCCACCTACGCGATCGAGCGCGTCATGGACGAGCTCGCCGCCGAGCTGGGCCTGGACCCGGTCGAGGTACGCCGGCGTAACTGGATCAAGCACGAGGAGTTCCCGTTCACCACGGTCGCCGGGTTGGTCTACGACTCCGGCGACTACGACGCGGCCACCGACAAGGCGCTCGCCCTGCTCGGCTACGACCAGCTGCGCGCCGAGCAGGCGGCCCGCCGGGAGTCCAACGACCCGGTGCAGCTGGGCATCGGCATCTCCACCTACACCGAGATGTGCGGCCTGGCCCCGTCGCGGGTGCTCGGCGCGCTGCGCTACGGCGCCGGCGGCTGGGAGTCCACGTCGATCCGGGTGCTGCCAACGGGCAAGGTGGAGGTGGTCAGCGGCTCGACCCCGCACGGTCAGGGCCACGTGACCGCGTGGAGCCAGATCGTGGCCGACCAGTTGGGCGTGCCGTTTGAGGACGTGACCGTCCTCTATGGGGACACGCGCGTCGCGGTCAAAGGCATGGACACCTACGGCTCGCGTTCGCTCGCCGTCGGCGGCGTGGCGCTGGTGATGGCCTGCGAGAAGGTACGCGAGAAGGCCAAGGTGGTCGCCGCGCACCTGCTCGAGTGCTCACCCGACGACCTGGCCTTCACCGATGGGGCGTTCCGGGTGCGGGGCAACCCCGAGGCGGCCAAGACGCTGGCCGACTGCTCGCTCGCCGTCTTCGCCGCGCACAACCTGCCCGACGGGGTGGAGCCGCAGCTGGACTCGGAGGCCACCTTCGATCCGGCCACGTTCTCCTTCCCGCACGGCACCCACCTGTGCGCGGCCGAAGTAGACACCGAGACCGGGCGGGTGCACCTGCGCCGCTACGTCTGTGTCGACGACGTGGGGCGGGTGATCAACCCGCTCATCGTGGAGGGTCAGGTCCACGGTGGAGTGGCGCAGGGCATCGCCCAGGCGCTGTTCGAGGAGGCCGTGTACGACGAGAACGGCAACCTGATCACCGGCTCGCTCGCCGACTACCTCCTGCCAAGCGCGGCCGACCTGCCCGAGATCGTGGCCGACCGCACCGAGACGCCGTGCACCACGCATCCGCTCGGGGTCAAGGGCGTCGGTGAGGCCGGGACGATCGCCGCCACCCCGGCGGTGGTCAACGCCATCGTGGACGCGTTGCGCCCGCGGGGTGTGAACGACGTCGCCATGCCGTGCACCCCGGAGCGGGTGTGGCGGGCGGCGAACTCCGGCACCGGTTCGGGAGGTGGGTCATGATCCCGGCAGCGTTCGACTATGTCCGGCCGGCCACTGTGGAGGACGCGGTCCGCGCGCTCGCCGATGCGGGCGACGAGGCGAAGGTGCTCGCCGGCGGGCAGAGCCTGCTCCCGGTGCTGCGCCTGCGCCTGGCCGCACCGACCCTCCTGGTCGACCTCGGTGGCCTCTCGGCGCTTCGCGGCGTGCGGGTCGAGGACGACGCCGTCATCATCGGGGCGATGACCACGCACGCCGAGGTCGCGTCGTCCACGGTGGTGCAGTCCGAGGCGCCGCTGATCGCCGCCGCGGCCGTTCAGGTCGGCGACCGTCAGGTGCGCCACCGGGGGACCATCGGTGGCTCGCTGGCCCACGCCGACCCGGCCGGTGATCTGCCGGCCGCGGCGCTGGCGCTGGATGCGACCCTCGTCGTGGCCGGACCGTCCGGGCGGCGTAGCGTCGCCGCGCGGGACTTCTTCACCGACATCTTCACCACCGTCCTGGGCCCCGACGATGTGCTCGTCGAGGTGCGCCTGCCCCGCCTGCCCGGGTGGACGGCGCACTACGAGAAGTTCCACCGGACCGCTCAGGCGTGGGCCCTGGTCGGCGTCGCGGCCGCGGTCCGGCGCGAGAATGGCTCGATCGCGCAGGCTCGGGTGGCGCTGACGAACATGGGACCGACTCCGGTGCGCGCCAGCGGGGTCGAAGCGGCCCTGCTTGGTGCCGGTGATCTCGGTAGCGTGAAGGCCGCGGCCGCGCGCGCCGGCGAGGGCACCTCGCCCCCGTCGGATGTGTCCGGCTCGGCCGAGTTCCGTCGCCACCTCGCCGGTGTGCTCA
>JBLNGJ010000337.1:0-2808 GCA_050264675.1 Micromonosporaceae bacterium | reverse complement strand
GTTCCACTACCCGGCCAGCGTCCGCCGCCGGTATGAGCAACTCGAGGAGTTCCCCGACCGGCTTCTGGTGCTCGGTGACGCAGCCTGCAGCTTCAACCCGGTGTACGGGCAGGGCATGACGGTAGCCGCACAAGAGGCCCTCGTGCTGAGCGCGCACCTGCGCGCGGGCATGCCGGAGCCGCTGGTGTTCCTCAAGGACATCGCCGGTGTCATCGAGGTGCCCTGGCAGATCTCGGCGGGCAGCGACCTCGGTTTCCCGCAGGTGGAGGGGCCGCGGCCACCTGAGGTGCAGATGATGAACGCCTACATGGCGCTCCTGCAGTCCGCCGCGACCCGCGACGGCATGGTCACCAGGACGTTCATGCGCGTAGCCGGGCTCGTGGATCCGCCAACCGAGCTGATGAGCCCGGACATGATCTATCGCGTGCTGAAGAGCGGCACGCCTCCCCGGCCGGGCTCTGCGGTACCCGCGCCCGCCGAAGCTGCCCGCTAGGGCAGGCCGAGGGGCCCCGTCGCGGCGGGGCCCCTCGTTGTTCCGTTGGCCCGGCCACGGGCCCGGCAACCCGGGTCCGCTGCCGCGCAATATTCGCCCGGCCGAGTCGCAACGGGCCGGCTCAAAGCCAGCACCGCCACAAGGCATCAGGGCCAGTGCCGGGAGGCACTGGCCCTGATGAAACGCGGATGAACGGATGCGTCAGGCGGCGGCCGTCAAGCGTACCGGCAGCGTGCGGTGGCCGTTCATGATGAACGTCGGGAGCGGCTTGAGGTCCGACGCGGGGACGGCCAACCTCAGGTCGGGGAACCGCTCGAAGAGTCGGGACAGGCCGGTGGTCGCGACGAGCCGGGCGATGCCGGCGCCGAGACAGTAGTGCGGGCCGTGGCCGAACGAGAGGTGTTGCTTGTCGGCCCGGGTGAGGTCGAAGCGGTCAGCGTCGTCGCCGTGCAGGGCGGGGTCGCGGCCCACCGCGCTGTAGTTGACGAGGATCGGGTCGCCCTGCGGGATCGTGACCCCGTCCAGCTGGATCTCCGTCACCGCGTACCGCAGCGGCAGGTGGGCCAGCGGCGACTCCACCCGCAGCGTCTCGTCGATCACGTCGTCCCACGACGCCTTGCCGGACGTCACCAGCTCCCGCTGGTCAGGGTGGGTGAGCAGCGCGGTGATCGCGTTGTCGAAGAAGTTGATCGTGGTCTCCGAGCCCGCGCCAAGGATCGCGAAGATCGTATCGGTCAGCTCCTGCTCACTGAGCCGCGAACCGTCTTCGTCCCGCGCCGCGATCAGGTCGCTGGTGATGTCTTCGCCCGGCTGCCGGCGCTTGCTCTCGATGAGCTCGGCCATCGCGCCGCGCCAGCCGGCCAGCACGGCCTGGGCCTGCTCCGGGGTCACGGTGGTGTCCACCATCATGTCAATGACCTTGGCGGTCTTGGCCCTGGCGTCTTCCGTCATGCCGATGAGGTCGGCGACCAGGCGCGCCGGCAGCGGGTAGGCGAAGCGTTCCCGCAGGTCGACAACTTCGCCGGGCGGCGCCGCCGCGAGCGCGTCGAGCAGCTCGTTGGTGAGTTCCTCGACGCGCGGCCGGATCGCCTCGGTCCGGCGCGGGGTGAACGCGCTGCCGACGAGCTTGCGCAGCCGGACGTGATCCTTGCCGTAAGCGGTGACCATGTTGTCCATGGCGACCCAGCTGATCATCTCCCAGTCCGGCGGGATCTGGCCGTTGATAAAAGCCGGCCAGTGATTGCGTGCGCTCTTCGTCACCCGCGGATCGGTCAGTACGCTCTTGATGACGTCATGGCGGTTGAGGGACCAAGCGATAACGCCGCCCGGAAGTTCCACCTGGGTCGCCGGGCCCTGCGCGCGCAGGGCGGCGGCCTCGGCATGAATGTTGCTCCCCGTCGTGTCCAGGGCTACAGGGCAGCGCTTCTCCATCTGAGATCTCCCATTTGGGTCGGATAGAACTGGATAAAACTGAGCTATGCGAGCGAGCGGAAGAAGGACCGGATGTCATCGGTCAGCAACTTCGGCTGTTCCATCGCTGCGAAATGACCGCCGCGGTTGAATTCGGTCCAGTGCGAGAGGGTCGGGATGTCACGGTCGGCGAACCGCCGGATGGGGACGAAGATGTCGTGCGGGAACACCGCGACGCCGACCGGCACCGTGAGCGGCGGCGGCTGCACCCCGGCCGCGGCCTGGCGCACGCCCTCGGCGCCCTCGTAGTAGAAGTGGGCCGACGGTCCGGCGGACTGGGTGAACCAGTAGATCGAGATGATCGTGAGCATCCGGTCGCGGTCCACCGCGTCCTCGGGGGCGCTGCCCGAGTCCGTCCACTCACCGAACTTCTCCACAATCCAGGCGAGCAGCCCGACCGGGGAGTCGTTGAGCCCGTAGGCCAGCGTCTGTGGCCGCGTCTGCATCAGCTTCATGTAGCCGGATAGCTCAGCGTCGAAGGTAACCAGCTTGCCCAGCCTGGCCTGGTCCGCCTCGCTCAGGTCGGCGAGCTCGGCCGGGTCGCCCGACGGGAAGGTCATGAGCATGTTGACGTGCACCCCGATGACGTGGTCCGGGTCCGCCCGGGCGACCTCAAGGGAGATCACCGACCCAGCGTCGCCGCCCTGGGTGCCGTAGGACTCGTAGCCGAGCTCGCGCATCAGCTGGGCCCAGGCCGCGGCGATCCGCGGTACGTCCCAGCCGGTCTCGGTGAGCGGCTGCGAGAACGCGTAGCCGGGGATCGATGGGATCACCAGGTGGAACGCATCGGCCGGGTCGCCACCGTGTGCGCGGGGGTCGCTGAGCGGGCCGGCGACGTCCAGGAA
>JBLNGJ010000336.1:0-5552 GCA_050264675.1 Micromonosporaceae bacterium | reverse complement strand
GCCAGACCAGCCGGCACACCCCGAGCCCGCAACCCGTCGCGCCACCGCGGCGCGAGCAACACCAGCCCACCGGTGGCCAGCGCGGAGAGGGCAAAGCCCAGGTCGACCGCGAGCGCCGGGTCGATGAGCAGACCGGCCAGCACGGCCACCGCCAGGGCCGGCGCGGCCGCCAGTGGCCGGCCGGAGACCAGGGCCAGCAGGCCGACCAGGCCCATCACCGCCGCGCGCACCACACTCGGCGACGGCCGGGCCAACACCACGAACCCGGCCAACGCCACCGCGCAGACCGCGGCACTCGTCCACGGCCCCGCGCGGCACCACCGCGCCACGAACAGCACCACTCCCAGCAGGACCGCAATGTTCGCGCCGCTGACGGCAACGAGGTGGGTCAGGCCGGTCTGGCGAAACTGCTCTTCGAGCGCCGGGTCGAGCCGGCTCGTGTCGCCGATGACCAGCCCGGGCAGCAGGCCGCCCGGCCCGGCCGGCAGCGGAGCGCACGCCGCCTGCAGACCCGTCCGCAGCCGGCCCGCGGCCCGCTGCACCCACGGCGGCGGGCCGCGCAGGCGCGGCGCCCCGGCGGCGCTGAGCACCGCCGCGGTGAGGTCGCCACCGCGGGCTGGGGCGAGCCGACCGGTAGCGACCAGGCGCTGGCCCGGCAACAGCGGCCGCCACGCGGGATCGGTGGCGAAGATCAGGACGCGCGCATCGAGGCGGACTCCGGCGGCGGCCGGCGGCGAGCCGCCTCGGGGCTGCTCGGTGACGAAGGTCAGCCGGGCCGGGACGAGCAGGGTCGCCGGGCCGGGGCCCGACGAAGCGAGCCGGCGAGGGTCGTCGGTCAGGGTTAGATCCGCAGCGACCTGAGCGTGCCGTTGTGCCAAAGCGGCGAGCGGCGCGGCGTCGCGCGGGGCCGTGCGCGCGGCTGTCGCCACGCCGCCGCAGACCACGCCGAGCAGCACACCGGCGACGACCCAGCGCAGGGTCGTGGGGCCGGCCGGACGGCGCACCGCGGCGAGGTAGGCCACGCCGGCGAGCAGTGCGGCCCCGCCGCCGAGCGCCAGCGCCGTCGGCGCATGCGTGTGCAGGCCGGCGAGCGTGGCCGCCCAGGCACCGCCGGCCGGGCCGAACAGGCGCAGGTCGGCCGGTTGCCGCAGCTCGGCCGGTTGCTGCAGCTCGGCCACTCGCTCGGGCGGATCGTGCTCAGCGCTCGTCACACCGTCACCAGGTCCTTGAGCTCGGCGTACTTCGCGTCGCCGATGCCGGAGACCTGGCGCAACTCGCCGACCGAGCCGAAGCCGCCGTGCGCGGCCCGAAAATCGAGGATGCGCTGGGCCAGGACCGGCCCGACCCCGGGCAGGGCCTGCAGCTGCTCGGCGGTGGCCGTGTTGAGGTTCACCGGACCCGAAGCCGCCCCGCCCACCGCGCCCGACGGCCCGCCGGCCACGGCGATGCCGATGACCACCAACTCGCCGTCGGAGAGCCGGCGGGCCAGGTTCACCAGCGCCAGGTCGGTGCCGGGCAGGGCGCCACCGGCCGCCTCGATCGCGTCGGCGACCCGGGACCCGGCCGGCAACCGCACCAGACCCGGGCGGTGCACCAACCCGGAGACCGCCACCACGATGCTGGCTGCGGGTGTCGCCGCCACGGCCGCGGCCAACGGAGCCGTGGGCACCGGCTGCGGCCGCGGCTGGGCCCGCCAGGCCAACACCGCCGCGGCCAGCACCACCACGGCGGCCAGCGCCGCGATGGCCCGCACGCCCGGCCGGCCGAGGTCGAACCCGGCCAGGGCCAGCCGAGCCCGCAGGCCGATCACCCGGGTCGGCGGCGGCCCAACCAGTTCATCGTCGGCATCGAGCACGCGGGGACGGTAGCCGCGCCGAGCGCCAGAACCGCAGCGACAACGGGCCGCCTGTGGACGGTGAGGGTGGCCTGTGCACAACCCGGCGCCGGCACCGACGAGGTGCTATGGAAGGCGGTGCACCACGATGCTGGCCAGGCCCGGTCCGACGTGGGCAGCGACCGCGGCCCCGATCTCGCTCACATGCATCTCGCGGATCTGGTCGCCCAGCTGAGCCGTGAGCGCGGCCCGCAGCGTCGCCGCGCGCTCGGGGCCGTCGAGGTGGTGCACGGCAATGTCCACATCGGAGCTGCCCGCCGCCTCGACGGCCAGCTCGACGATGCGAGCCAACGCCCGGCCCGCCGTGCGGACCTTCTCCCGCAGCCGCACCTCACCGTCGACCACGTGCAGGATCGGCTTGACCGACAAGGCCGTGCCCAGCAACGCCGAGGCGGCGCCGATCCGGCCGCCCCGGCGCAGAAACTCCAGCGTGTCCACATAGAACAGCGTGGTGGTCCGGCTGACCGCCTCGATGGCGGCGGCCCGCACCGTCGCCTGGTCGGCACCGGCGGCGGCCGCCCGGGCGGCCGCGAGGGCGGGAAAGCCCAGCCCCATGCCGGCCGAGGCGGCATCGACCACGACCACCCGGTCACCCAGCTCGCTGGCCGCGAGCACGGCCGCGTCGTAGGTACCCGACAGCCGGGCCGACAGGTGCACCGAGACGATGCCGTCGGCGCCGTCGGCGAGCAGCTTCCCGTACGCCTCGGCAAAGGTGGCCGGCGACGGACGGGACGTGGTGACGTTGACGCGCCGCTCGGCCAACGCCCGGGCCACGTCGGTCGGCGTCACGTCGATGCCCTCACGCCCGTCCCGACCGGACAGGCTGACCGTGAGCGGAACGACCGTGATCCGGTAGCCACCGGCCACCTCGGCCGGCAGGTAGGCGGTGGAGTCCGTGACAACCGCGACAGCCACTCCGGCACGGTAACCCAGCCGCGACCCGAGGCGAAGCCGACCGGTCCGGTCAGGCTGGTTGGACCTCGGAAACTCCTACGATCGGCCCCTGCATGCAGTGGCTCATCACGTCGGTACGGATCACGCCGCGCACCCTGACCCGCGCACCCACGACGAGCCGGCTCGGATCGCCACCCAACATCTCATAGGTCTTGCCGGGGTCGGTGCGCAGCACGATGCAGCGCTCCACCCCCACCTCCAGCCGGCCGACCAGCTCGACCAACTCGAAGGTCGGGCTGGTCTGGGGGGATCCGCTGGGCGCCGGGCTCATCGGCGACGAGACCGGGGTCGGGCTGGCCGTCGGGCCGGGCGCTCCCGGGCTGAGCGGGGCCACCGCGCAGCCGGCGAGCAGGAGCAGCGTCGCGATCAGCGGCGGACCCACGGCCAGGCGGCGGTGACGCGTACCCATGACGCCTTGGACGCTACCGGTCGACCCGCCGTTCCGCAGATGTCAATGCGCGGGCGTATACGGTATTTGTCCGGAGTCGCCGTCACCGGACCGGTCGACCCACCACAGCGCGCCGGGCAGGTTATAGGCCCGCAGCTGCCAGCCGCGCGGTTCGCTGTGGCGCAGCTCGGCAAAGTGGCAGTTCTCCAGCACACCGAGGGTCGACACGGCCGAGGCCGGCCAGTTGAGCAGCCCGACGATGCCGGCCCGGGCGGCGTGACCGTGGGTCACCGCGACGGCGGTGGCGCCCTCGGCCCGCTCGGCCACGTCGCGCAGGGCGGCGGTGGCCCGCTTGCCCACCTCGTCGGCGGTCTCGAAGCCCGGGTCGGTGAGCGGCTGCCCGGCCCGCCATCGCGCGTACTCGGCGGGGTAGCGCTGCTCGATCTCGGCGACGGTCAGACCCTGCCAAACCCCGTAGTCGCGCTCGCGCAGGCGGGGGTCGATTTCGACGGCCAGGCCGCTCAGCTGGGCCAGCGCGGCCGCGGTCTGCACGGCCCGCTTCAGGTCGCTGGAGACAAGCAGGTCCGGGGTGTACGAGGCCAGCAGCGGCGCGGTTGCGTGGGCCTGGGCCTCGCCGGCCTCGTCCAGATCGATGTCGCTCATCCCCTGCACCCGGGCCTGCGCGTTCCACACGGTGCGACCGTGTCGCCAGACCAGCAGCCGGATCATGACGCGCGACGGATCGTCTCGTCCCTCGCCTCGGGCTCGGTCGGGTGGCCGGCGAGGTCACGGTCCACGAACGGAATGTGCGCGCAGTCTTTCCACAGCCGGTCCAGCGCGTAGAACTCGCGCTCCTCGCTGTGTTGAACATGCACCACGATGTCGACGTAGTCGAGCAGCACCCAGCGCCCGGCCCGTTCGCCTTCCCGGCGGACCGGCTTGGCCTTCTCCGGCAGCTCGAGCAGGCGTTCCTCGATGGCGTCGACGATCGCGAGCACCTGCCGCTCGTTCGGCGCCGAGGCGAGCACGAACACATCGGTGATGACGAGCTGGTCGGCGACGTCGAGGAGGACGATGTCGGCGGCTTTCTTGTCGGCGGCGGCCTGGGCCGCGCTCAGCGCCAGCTCGTGGGCTCGCTCAGATGCGGGCACCGGTCTCCCTCCGTCGGCCTGCCATACCGTTCCGGCTAAGCCTCTCACGACGGGGCAGCCGGGGCCGTTCAGTCGCGCCTTCCATCCGGCGCGCCGGCCGGGTTTCGGTACAAATTGCGCTTGGCGATGTACTGGACCACGCCGTCGGGCACCAGGTACCAGACCGGCAGACCGGCCGCCACCCGGCTGCGGCAGTCGGTCGAGGAGATCGCCATGGCCGGCACCTGGATCAGGCTCACCGTGTCGGCCGGCAGGTGATCGCCGGAGAGGACGAAGCCGGGCCGGGTCACGCCGACGAAGTGGGCCAGCGCGAAGACCTTGTCGGTGTCCTTCCACGACAGGATCCGGGCCAGCGCGTCCGCGCCGGTGATGAAGAACAGCTCCACCGCATCGTCGTATTGAGCCCGTAGGTCACGCAGTGTGTCCACTGTGTAGGTCGGACCGGGCCGGTCGATGTCGACCCGGCTCACCTGGAACCGGGGGTTGGACGCGGTGGCGATGACGGTCATCAGATAGCGGTCCTCGGCCGGGCTGACCGCCACCTCACCCTTCTGCCACGGTTCACCGGTGGGCACGAAGACCACCTCGTCGAGGGCGAACCGGGTCGCCACCTCGCTCGCGGCGATCAGATGGCCGTGGTGGATCGGGTCAAATGTGCCGCCCATGATGCCGACGCGGCGCGGCGAACTGGGCTGCCCGGTGGCCATGGTCAGGTGAGCGCTCGGGCGGCGAGCGCACGCCGGATCTCGTCGGAACTGTCGACCACCACCCGCCGCAGCACCGGGCTCACGTCGTCCCGCGCGAGCAGCGCCTGCCCGGCCTCGAGCGTGGCCGGCTCGACGGCGAACATGGGGAAGCCGGACGAGACCAGGTAGAGGGCGACCTGCCGGGTGCGCCGGCGGGCCATCGCCGGCATCTCGACGAAGTAGCGCTGCACGTACGAGTGGGTCAGGTCACCCTGCTCGGGTTGCCAGAAGCCCTCGGCGGTGGCGGCGAGCTGCCGGTTGGACAGCTCGGTGTCGTCGAGGATCAACCGCCACGCCCGGGCCTTCGCCTCGGCATCGGGGCGGGCGGCCCGGGCCCGGGCCGCGTTCTCGGCGCCGAGCGCGGTGTGGTCGCGCTGGTACTCGGCCTCGATGTCCGCCTCGTCGGCCAGGCCGAGCAC
>JBLNGJ010000335.1:0-2930 GCA_050264675.1 Micromonosporaceae bacterium | reverse complement strand
GAGCAGCGGCCAATCGTACGGACCGAGGTTGTTGAACGTGTAATGGCCGTGGCTGTCGGCGCCCACGCCAATGCCGTCGCCGGCACCGGGGTTGCTGGAGACCAGGCTGACGAGGGCGAACGGGATCGGGGCGCCGGTCACCTTGTCGGTCACGACGCCGCTGACCGTGCCACCACGGTCAAGCTTGACCGGCGCGCTCACGTTGTCGCCGTTGTGCACGCTGAACGAGCGGGCCAGGGGCTGCTTGCCGGTGCCACCGTTCAGGCCGACCCACTGGTGCCCGTGCTCACCGTCGAAGACGGTCACGAAGAGGTTGTACGTGCCGGCGTCGAGTTGCTCGATCTTGGCTGCGCCGGTTCCGTCGCTGCAGCCCAAGGCGCTGTTGCCGGGCCGCTCGTGCTTGGCCGGGTTCACCGCCCAGACGCAGACGTTCTCGACCGGTGCCCCGGTCTGCCGGTCGGTGACCAGCGCGGTGATGATGACCGCGAGCTTGTTGCGCAGGTCGACCGTGGTGGTCTGGCCGCTGGTGACCACGACACCGCTGACGCGGGCGAAGAGGTACTTCGTGTCGTCTGGGTAGGTGCTCACCTCGTACGTGCCGGGCCCGGCGGTGAAGGTGACCGTGCCGTCCTGCGTACAGACGAACTGGAAGGAGTCGCTGCGCAGGCTGGCGCAGAAGTTGGTGATCGCCGCGCCGGTCGTCGCGTCGTGAGCGGTCACCTGCACCGTCCCCGGCGCGAGAAGCTGCTCGTCGACGGTGACAACCTCGCCCGCCCCGACCGGGAACGAGTCGGCGCTGGCCCGGGAGGTCTTGTTGTGCGCCCACTGGTTTTGCTGCTGGTTGTCGAACCTGATCTTGTAGGTGCCCTCGAGCACCTGGATCTCGTACGTGCCGTCGGCGTTCGTGAAGGCGAAGGCGTCCATGTCCGGGCTCGTCGCGGTGACGCCGGCGCCGGCCACCGGGTTGCCGGCGCTGTCGGTGAGCGTGCCGCGGATCGTGCCCGGGGT
The DNA here is from genome assembly GCA_050264675.1 of Micromonosporaceae bacterium. GTDB lineage: Bacteria > Actinomycetota > Actinomycetes > Mycobacteriales > Micromonosporaceae > JBLNGJ01. The sequence continues at coordinate 1,922 of JBLNGJ010000335.1, read as the reverse complement.
CAGCGCCTCCTCGTTGATCACGATTTCGCCGCCGCCCGTGACCGGGTAGATGTCGGCCTCGTCGAAGCTGCGCTTCTCGTGCGCGTACTGGCTGAGCCCGTTGGGCTGCTGGAACCGCACCCGGTACGAGCCGGGCAGCGTGCTGAGCTCGAAGTTGCCGTCAACATCCGTGCTGCCCGAGACCGAGCCCCCGCCGGAGTCGACCGGCTCGACGGAGATGAAAACACCCCCGACCCCCTGACCGCCGCTGGTGAACCGCCCGCGGATGGTGCCGGTGGCGATGAGCGTCTCGTCCACCGTGGTCAGCGACCCGACGGTGACCGCGAAGAGGTCGGCGTCGTCGAACTGCGTGTGCTGGTGGGCCCACTGCTGGGGAGCGTTCTGCGGGTTGATCTGCAGCCGGTACGAGCCGGCGGTGACGTAGGGAAGCAGGTAGTTGCCGTCGGCGTCGGCCGTGCCCTGAGCCGAGATGTCGAAGTCGCGGTAGAGCAGGACGTTGGCGAACGGCGAACCCGCGCCGGCCGCCGTCGTGATCCGCCCACCGATCGAGCCATGCGGCGCGACCTGCTCTTCGATCACGGTGTCGACGCCATCGGCGACCGTGTAGAGGTCCGCCGCCTCGAAGCTGTCCTTCTGGCTCGAGTACTGGGTCACGAAGCCCGGCAGCAGGAACGCGACCTTGTACTGGCCGGGATCCAGGTCGGCGATCCGGAACGCCCCGGTGTCGTCGGTGAACCCGCTCGCCACCCAGCTGAAATCCGGGGTAAACACGGTGACTTGGCTGCTGACGAGCGGGGTTGTGCCGTCGAGCAGGTGCCCGGCGATCGCGCCGGTGCCTGGGTCGGCGAACGCGGGGATGGTGGTCACCCCGACCAGCGCGGTGACCAGGGTCACCGCGGCCAGGGCAAGCCGCCGTAGCACAGTTCGGGACATATTGATCTACCGCCTCCGGGAGGGATGCCCGGGACGCCGTAACCAGCGTGACCGTTGATGCAGGTCAGGCGCTAGTAGACCCCCGTGGCGCCAGTGTGGCGGGAGCAGGATAGTGCCTTTGGCGCGCCCTGCGCTGTCCCTGTATCCTCGACCGGCGGCGGTCTGCTCGGTCAGGCCGCCTCGGGAGGCTTCGCCTAGTTCGGTCTATGGCGCCGCACTGCTAATGCGGTTGGGGTCTTCAAGCCCCTCCCGGGTTCGAATCCCGGAGCCTCCGCGTCGGACCGCCGTGTACGATGGTCCGGACATTGCGCCCGTAGCTCAACGGATAGAGCATCTGACTACGGATCAGAAGGTTGGGGGTTCGAATCCCTTCGGGCGCGCAAGGATCTACCTGCCCAAACGTCCTCGTGGCGATTGGGCAGCTTCTATCTTCTGGGTCCGAACTGGGTCCGCTGGAGCTTTCGCGCGTATTTGGGCGCCACTCCTCCGCCGACACCAACGACGGCAGTTCGGTACCGTCCGTGGGGGACGCGGTGATCACCTTGAGCCGTACCGCGTACTTCATCACCGCCCGAACGCACCCCACGTCCCGTGGATGCTGCGAGCCGCCTTCAACTTGGGCCGGGTGCAGAGCCAGCTAGCGAAGGCGTCCGCGTCGGTTGGGGTGATGGCCACGAACGGCACCGCACCGAAGTAGGCGTTGACGTACTTCAGCGACCCCGCGTGGAACGTTATGGTGTTGGGCTTCAAACCCTTACGGCGCTTGGACTCTAGCCACATCTCCGCGTAGGTGGCGAAGGCCTTGGCCTTGTCCCGCGGAGAGAGCGTGCTGGCGTCCACGAGCTCCCGGAGGGCGAAGTTGTTGGCGTCAGCTTCGGTTCGGAGGTTGCGCCGCCCTCGGTGCTCGGTGCCGTCCACGGTGTACCGCCACCGGACGTACCACCCGCCGTTGCGGTCGCGTACCGGGGTGGGGAGCTTCTTCGGTCGGC
>JBLNGJ010000334.1:0-4186 GCA_050264675.1 Micromonosporaceae bacterium | reverse complement strand
CGCTCCCCCCGCCGGGTCAACACCCGACCCCCACCGACCCCCCGGGGGGCGACCCCCGCCACCGGCCAGTTCCGCTCGGTCGCCGTGGCGTACGCCATCGCGACGGTGAGGAGAGCGACCGCGAGCACAGTGCCCCCGACGCCGCCGCGGCGGCCGAAGGCGCTGGTGCCGCCGAGCAGCGCGGCCCCGAGGGCGAGCGCGGTCAGCTCCAGCCCGTCTGTGGGCGCCGCCCGGCCGGTCTGGGCCGCCGAGAGCACCCCGGCCACCCCGGCGAGCACAGTGGACCCGACCACCGCGCCGAGGGCGACCCCGGCGGCGATAAAGCCGCGCCGGTCGGCCGGATCGCCGACCGGACGGAACCGACCGATCATCCGGCGCACCGGCGGCACCAGGCCAGCCGCCCCGCCAACCAGGCTGAGCACGCCGAAGACGCCGAACCAGTAGTACGCGTGCGGCAGGGGATCGTAGCCATCGGTCAGCGACACCGCGGCCTGCCGGTTGGACCAGATGAGCAGCACCAGCCCGATCCCCAGGCTTGCCGCCCAACCCGGCACGTGCAGACCGACCACGACCAGACCGTGCGCCAGGCCGATCAGCGCGCAGACCCCGATGACCACGGCCAGGTGTGAGGCGAGCCCACCCTCGCCGTGCTGACCAAAGTAGAGCGAGGCCGCGCCGGCCACGGCACCCACGGCCAGGTTGACCGCACCGACCCGCAGGCTCATCGCGCTGGCGAGGGCGAGCGCGCCGAGCACACTCGCCGAGACGAACAGCGAGCGCAGCCCGGTACCGCTCAGGGCGCCCGACTCGGCCCGGTAGAGCAGGTAACCCAGCCCGAGCGTGAGCACGGCCAAGCCGAGTTCCCACAGCCCATGGACCAGCATCCGATCACGACCCGGCTCGCCATCGGCCGGGTCGTCGAACACGTAATCGAGGTTCGGCGTCGTGGCCACCCGTCGATCCAGGCTCAGCGTGCGGTCCGTTCCGGCGTCGGAGCTTACCGGCTGCGCCACGGGCTGGGAAGTCGTCTCCGCGCGACGGAAGTCGAGCTCCTGGTGAAACCCCTCACCCAGGTAACGCGACGACGCGCCGACAACGGGCGTGGTCGCGGTGTCCGCCGCGCGTACCGAACTCTCGTCGTACGCCATGTTGTCTGCGCCCTCCGTTCCTCGCGTCGCACGGTAACCGGTCGCGGCGTCGGAACCAAACCCGGACGATCGGCCCTAATGTCAGTGTCGCCCGGACCCGCCATCGGACCCGTTCGCGTTGTCGTGATCTTCAGGTGGCGGTGGCGGAACCCGGCAGGCGCGCTCGAGCAGCAGCGCGGCCGCGACCAGTCCCAGCCCGCCGATGAGGCCGGCCACCGCCGGGGCGAGGTTCTGCTGGGCCGCGAGCAGCCGGCTGCGCTCGGCCAGGGCCCAGGCCGTCACGCCACCGTAGGCCCCGGCGAAGATCGCCCCGGCCAGCGACGAGGCCTTGGCCAGCACCGCGTACCGGGCCACCAGCAGCGGATTCACCCGCCCGGCCCGGGGCCGCTGGTCGATGCGGGCCTTGGTGGTGTGCGCCATGATCCCCTCGGTGACCGCCAGGCCGGCCAGGGTCAGGCCGGGCAGCCAGTTGAGGTCGGGCAGGTCGCCGAAGTTGCGGCTGATCCCCAGCCAGGACAGCGCCGCCGTCACCAGCGCCGCGACCACTAGCGTGGCCGGGCTGGTCGGTTGAAGCGTGGGGCGCGTCGGCCCTCCCGGCCGCTCGCCCCCCGGCGGCATCTCGTCCGGGCGCAGGCTCATCGGATCGCAGGCTACCCCAGGCTGATGTCGGGGCGGGCCACAAGCCCACCCAGGTCGGCCGCGACCGGCTCGGTCAGCACAAGATCGTGTAGCCACCCGTGGCCGGGCAAGCGCGCACAGGGCTCCACGTCGAGCCAGGGGCGCAGCACGAACGCGCGCAGGTGGGCCCGGGGATGCGGCAGGGTCAGCTCCGGGTCGGTCGAGATGATCGGGTCGCCCGCGTCGTCCCAGGCGGCAATGACGTCGACATCGAGGGTCCGCGGGCCGTAGCGCCGCTCGCTGCGCTGCCGGCCGGCGCGCCGCTCCAGTTCCCGGCCCCGCGCCAGCCAATCCGGTGCGGCGGCCGTGGCATCGACCACGATCGCGACGGCGTTGAGATAGGGCGGCTGGTCGGCATCCCCCCACGGCGGTGTCTCGTAGACGCCGGAGACCGCGACCAGCCAGTCGCGCAGACCGTCCACGGCGACGCGCAGGTATTCGTACCGGTCGCCGAGGTTGCTGCCCAACGACAGCACCGCCCGGCTCACCGGGACCGCCCGCCACCCCGGTGGAGGGTCACGCTCACGTCGGCGAACTCATGCGGGATCGGAGCAGCCGGCTTGTGCACGGTCACGGTCGCCGCGTGCACCCGTCCGTCGGCCAGGCACACCTCGGCGATCCGCCCGGCCAGGGTCTCGATGAGGTTGACCGACGGCCCGGCCACCACGGCCACGATCTGCTCGGCAAGTTCTCCATAGTGGAGGGTGTCGACCACGTCGTCGGATCCGGCCGCCGCGGCGAGGTCCAGCTCGAGCTCCACGTCGACGACGAACTCCTGTGCCCGTTCCCGCTCGGCCGGGTAGACCCCGTGCACACCGCGGGCGCGCAGTCCGCTCAGCACGATCCGGTCGCCGGTGGGCGCGGTCATCCGGCGGCCCGGGTCGCACGGAGCACGGCGAGCGCGTCGACCGTCCCGCGTACATCGTGGACGCGAACCCCCCACGCGCCGGCCTGCACCGCGAGCACGCTGGTGGCGATGGTGGCCGCCTCGCGCTCGGCGATCGGCCGGGGTGTGCCGTCCGGCCCGGCGAGCAGCGCGCCGAGGTAGGACTTGCGGCTGGCTCCGACGAGTACGGGCAACCCCAGCGCCACGATCTCGCCGAGGTGGGCCGAGAGGCGCCAGTTGTGCTCGGCCGTCTTGGCGAAGCCGAGCCCAGGGTCGATCACGAGGCGGTCGGCGTCCACTCCGGCGCCGACCGCCGCCTCGACCCGTTGCCGCAGCTCGTCCCGGACCTCGGCGACCACGTCGTGGTAGGTGGCCAGGCGCTGCATGTCCCGGGAGTGCCCGCGCCAGTGCATCAGCACCCACGGGCAGCCGGCCGCCGCCACCACCTTCGCCATGCCCGGGTCGGCCAGCCCGCCGGAGACGTCGTTGACCGCGCCGGCCCCGGCCTCGAGCGCGGCCGCGGCCACCTCGGCCCGGGTGGTGTCGATGCTGACCGGTACGCCGGCGGCGGCGAGCTCCCGGATGACCGGCAGGACCCGCGCGCCCTCCGTGGCGGCGTCGATGCGGACCGCACCCGGGCGGGTGGACTCACCCCCGACGTCGACGAGGTCCGCGCCCTCGTCGAGGAGCTCGATCGCGTGGCGCACCGCGCCGTCGAGGTCGGCGAAGCGACCGCCGTCGGAGAAGCTGTCCGGCGTTACGTTGAGTACGCCCATGACGACCGGGTGCTCCGCCCGGAGCAGCCGGCCGAGATCCGCCCGCACAGTGCAGACGTTACGCGGGATCGGGACGCATCCGGAAAGGGCGCAACCTGGTCAGGGTGTGGCGACCGGACCCGGCAGCGGGCGGGCCCCGCAGACCCGCCAGCCTCCCTGGTCGGCCACATCGAAGATCCAGTAATGCTCGCCGCTGGGTGTGACGTCGTCGGGGTAGCGGAAGCGCAGCCGCACCTGGATCTGCACGCCCGCGTCGGACTCCCGGACCACCGCCGGGGTGTCCCAGGTGACCCGGACGACGTCGGGGTCGACCGCGCCCTCCATCGCGGTCATGCCGGCCTCACCGGTCCAGCCCTTGCAGACGACGCGGCCGGCCGCGTCGGTGTCGTGATCGACCAGCACTGCGGTGAGGAAGTAGTGCACCGAGGTGATCGGCGTGCCCTGGTCGGGAGCGGTGCGCTGGCGGTAGCGGTAGACGCCACCGGCGGCCAGTGCCAGCACCACGCTGGCGATGACGAACGCGAGCAGCGGCCCGAGCGACCCCCGGCGCCCCGAGCGCGGCCGGCCCGACCCCGGCTGCGCCGCTCGTGGCCGCTTGATGACGGCGGGCTGGTCGGGCTCCGGCTCACTCACGTGGTGAGGGTAACGGCCGACCGCCAGCCGGGGTCAGCGGCGCAGGTGCAGACGCAGATCCCTCA
>JBLNGJ010000333.1:0-7007 GCA_050264675.1 Micromonosporaceae bacterium | reverse complement strand
CCCACGCCCTGCTGGCCGTAGCCCTGCTGACCCACGCCCTGCTGGCCGTAGCCCTGCTGACCCACGCCCTGCTGGCCGTAGCCCTGCTGGCCCATGCCCGGATGACCGATGCCCGGTTGCTGCATCTGCGGCACGCCTTGCGGTATTCCCGCCTCAAAGGGCAGGAACCGCTGAGCCAGCCCGCCCACCTGGGTGCCGATCTGCCCGCCGAGCTGCTCGTTGCCCAGCATCCCGCCGAGCATCCGGCCGGCCGTGGGCGCGATCGCTCCGGCCAAGTCGCCCCAGAAACCGTACGGAGCCAGCTGCTGCTGGCCATAACCGGGCACGCCCGGTTGCTGCATCTGCGGCACTCCCTGCGGTATTCCGGCCTCAAAGGGCAGGAACCGCTGAGCTAGCCCGCCGACCTGGGTGCCGATCTGCCCGCCGAGCTGCTGGTTGCCCAACGCTCCGCCGATCAGTCGGCCAGCCGTGGGCGCGATCGCTCCGGCCAAGTCACCCCAGAAACCGTACGGAGCCAGCTGCTGGCCAACTCCCTGCTGGCCGTAGCCCTGCTGGCCGTAGCCCTGCTGGCCCACACCCTGCTGGCCCACACCCTGCTGGCCGTAGCCCTGCTGGCCGTAGCCCTGCTGACCGAGCATGTGCTGCTGACCATAGCCAGGCGGCACCTGCGGAGGCATGCCTTGAGGCACTCCGGCCTCAAAGGGCAGGAAGCGCTGTGCCAGCCCGCCGACGGTGGAGCCGACCTGTCCGCCCAGTTGCTCGTTGCCGAAGGCGCCGCCGATCCACCGTCCGGCTGTGGGGGCGATGGCTCCGGCAAGGTCGCCCCAGAAGCCATACGGCGTCAGTTGCTGTTGCGAACCGGTCGGCGCGTACATCGCGGTGGTCATTCCGTCTCCTCCCCGAGAGTGGTGCGGGCACCCCCCGTGGATGTCGGCCCCTCCCTCGCTGAACACCGACCGTAGTTTGCTCGTCACGTGGTGTACACCTAGTTCCGGAAACACGTGTGAATTAGCGGAGCGTCCCGCTGTCGCCCGCGAGCGGCGGGTTCGGGTGGCCCTGGGCCGCCGCGGGGTCGGAGCGAAGGTCTGCCCTATTCGTCTACATCGGACAGTTACCCCGGGGTAGCGGGCGATCAGGCGGGACGCCGATGCTGCTGCGATCGTTGGTTCCGCGTTGGTTCGGCTAAGAGGCCAGCTGGCGCTTCGCGGAGATCGCGGATCCCGGGTCGTGGGCGAAGTCCCACTGCACATTCCTGAACTGCCGGGACATTCCTGAACTGCCGAGCCGGGCCCGCGGTCGCGCGGCCAGCGTTGGCCATAATCGCCGTCATGGGCAGCCACGTGGCCGGAGCCACCCGTCGATGACCCGGACGCGTGTGGTGGTCAGCGGCCACGTCCAGGGGGTGTTCTTCCGCGACACCTGCCGCCGGCTCGCGCTCGCCCGCGGCATCACCGGTTGGATACGTAACCTGCCCGACGGCCGGGTCGAGGCCGTGTTCGAGGGCGACGATACCGGTGTGGCCGCACTGGTCGCCTGGGCCGCGCGTGGTCCACGCGGCGCAATGGTCCAAGAAGTGACGACCGTGAACGAGGTGCCGCAAGGGCTGCAGGGGTTCGAGATCCGCCCGACGCCGCGCTAGCACCGTCGACCCGGGAGGCCGACGTAGGCCGTCTCGAGTGAGCCGGGCGCCGTTGACCGCCCGAGGCGTCCACATAGGAACTCCGGGCTGGTCCGCTGATGGGCATTCGTCGCCCTGGTGCCCGATGCCCGGTGCGCCAGTGCGGCGCCGCGGCGGTACCGCCGCGGCCACCCGCCGATGAGCGGCGTGGCACTACGATGTGGCCGGGGCAGCCAGCGATGCGCGGCGGAGGTCAACATGGTCGTGCAGATTGTGGTCGGTGTGCTCGGCTTCGTCGTGGCCTGGGCTGCGCTGGGTGGGGTACGGATCGTCAACCAGGTCGAGCGCGGCATCGTGTTCCGCTTCGGCCGGGCTCAGGAATGGCCACGCCAGCCCGGACTGGCGCTGCTCATTCCGCTCGTCGACCGCATGCGGAAGATCAACATGCAGATCGTGACGCTGCCGATCCCGTCCCAGGAGGGCATCACCCGCGACAACGTCTCGGTCAAGGTGGACGCGGTGGTGTACTTCCGCGTCGAGGATCCGATGAAGGCGATGATCGAGGTGCAGAACTACCTCTTCGCCGTGGAGCAGGTCGCCCAGACCTCTCTCCGCTCGATCATCGGCAAGAGCGAACTCGATGACCTGCTCGCCAACCGCGAGCAGCTGCACCGCGGCTTGGAGCTGCTCATCGACAGCCCAGCCCTGGGGTGGGGCATTCACATCGACCGGGTGGAGATCAAAGACGTGCAGCTGCCGGAGGCGATGAAGCGATCGATGTCGCGCCAGGCCGAGGCGGAGCGGGAGCGCCGGGCCCGGGTCATCACCGCCGACGGCGAGTTTCAGGCGGCACAGCGGCTCGCCGACGCGTCGGCCATCATGGCCCAGACGCCGGGGGCACTTCAGCTTCGCCTGCTCCAGACCGTGGTCGAGGTCGCGGCGGAGAAGAACTCCACGCTGGTGATGCCGTTCCCGGTGGAGATGCTGCGGTTCTTCGAGAAGGCGGCCCAGTCGGCAACCGTCCCAACACCGAGGGCCGGGGACGCGGAGTCGACTCCCGCCGAGCCGACTCCCGCCGAGCCGACTCCCGCCGAGCCGACTCCCGCGGGGGACGCTGCGCTGCCCGCCCCCACCACCACGTCGACGACCTCGGCGCTGCCGAGTGCGACCGGTGCCCCCAGTGACACCCCGTAGACGTTGACCGCCTCGCCTACCGCCCGCCCGCCACGATCGGCGACGTGGCTCGCGCCCTACCGGCCGGTGCTCGCCGACCCGGTCCTGCGCACGTTGTTGCCCGGCTTCGCGGTCTCCTACCTCGGCGACGGCATGAGCGCGGTCGCGGTGAGCTGGCTCGCGATCGAGCTGGCCCCACCCGGGCAGGCCGGTATCTGGGTCGCGCTGGCGGTCGCCGCGTACACGCTGCCCGGCGCGGCCGGGACCGTCCTGTTCGGACGCACGATGCAGGGTCGCAGCGGCGCCCGGCTGACCGCCTGGGACGCGACCCTGCGGGCGGCCGCCCTGGCCGCGATCCCGCTGGCCTACGCCGCCGGTGCGCTGCGGCCAACGCTCTACGTCGGTCTGCTCGCCGTCTCGTCCCTGCTGCACACGTGGGGCTCGGCCGGGCGCTACACGCTGTTGGCCGAGGTGTTGCCGCGAGAACACCACCTGGCCGGCAACGCGCTGCTGTCCACCCTGGCCGAGGCCGCCACGCTGCTCGGTCCGGTGATCGCCGGCGTGCTGACCGCGTCCTTCGGCGCGGTCTGGGTGATCGGCGTGGATGCGATGACCTTCGCCGTGCTCGCGGTGAGCGCGTACGCCGCGTTGCGCCGCAGTCCCCCGCCGCCGGACCGACCGGCTCCGGTGGCTCGACTGGGCTCCCTGCGCGCGATCCGCGGCGACCCGCGGCTGCTCGGCCTGCTGGCGCTGACGTTCGCCTTCTTCTTCCTCTATGGGCCCGTGCAGGTGGCGCTGCCGGTGCACGTCGCCGACGACCAGCACGGATCGGCCATGCTGCTCGCCGCTTACTGGACGTCGTTCGGCGTCGGTGCCGTCGCCGGTGGCCTGGCCACCGGTCACCTGCGCCGCTGGCCGCTATGGCCGATCACGATCGGCATCGTGGTCGGTTGGGGCGTGGCCCTGATGCCGGTCGGGTTGGGAGCGCCGGCCGCGATATCGGTGGCGGCGTTCGGCCTCGGCGGGCTCATCTACGCCCCCTACCTGTCCACCTCGATGGCGCTGTTCCAGGGCGCCCTGGCGCCCGACCGGCTGCCCCCGGTGCTCGCCACCCGCAGCGCCATCCTGCTGCTCTCCTCGCCGGTGGGCGCGATTCTGGGCGGCCCACTGGTGGCCGCGGTGGGAGCGCAGCGCACGATCCTCGCGTCCTCACTCACCACCGTGGTGCTCGGGGCGCTCGCCGCGGCGGTCGTGTCCGGGGCTCATCGCACACGCCGCTGACCCGTACGCGGGCCGCCAACCACACCCGCTGCTGACGACGGCCCCGGCCCGGGCGATCATGGCTGGAGAAGGGTGAGCAGCTCGTCCCGGATCGCCGGGCGGGAGCCGAAGACGAGCAGGAACCCGGCCTCCCGCCACAGCCGCTGGGCCGGATTGCCGCCCAGCACCGCCCGGCTGCCGGTGCTCACGGCGAGCATGGCCGCCGCGCGCAGGGCCAGCTCGGACGCGGCGGCCCGGGCCACCGGTCGGGTGATCGAGTCGGCGGCGAGCAGCGCGGCCCGGCACCGATCGAGCGCGTCATCCAGCGGCCCCGGCCCGAGCAGCCGGGCACACCGACGGGCCACACCGAGAGCGAGAAATCCGTTGAGCGCCGAACCCGGCGCGTCCGAGCGGCTCCACTCCGGGTAGGGCTGGGTCCCGACCAGCCGGTCGGCCGGCACCCCATGGCCGGTGAGGTGCAGGTTGACGGTGCGGCTGGCCGAAACCGCCAACAACTCGAGCGGTCGCAGGCTCACCGTCGGCCCGGCCTCGGCGTCCACCAGCAGGTAGTGGACGACATCGGCGTCGTCCAACGCGGCGATGTAGACGGTGTCGACCAGATCCCACCCGGTCACCCAGGGCACCACGCCGTCGAGGCGGAAGCCGCCCTCGGCCGGGCAGACCCGCAGCGGATCGGTCCCGCCCCGCAGGCCGGCCAGGGCCACCCCGGCCCGCCGCTGCCCGTGGGCCAGTGGGGCCAACCACCGTTGCGCCATGCCCGGCCGCGCGCTGGCCGCGACCGCCCGCACGACGCTGAGGTGCTGCAGCCACACGAACGTCGTCGTCAGACAGCCGCTGGCCAGGGTCTCGACCAGCTGGGCGACGGTTGCGAGATCATCGAAGCCGCCCGCCTCGGCCGGCGCGGTCGCGCCGTAGAACCCGCGCTCGGCGAACAGGTCCAGGTGGCTCGCCGGCACCCGGTCGGCCCGATCGACCGCATCGGCGGCCGGAAACAGGACCGCGTCCGCGATCTCCTCGGCGGCGGCCACCATCGCCGCGGCCGCCAGCGTCCGTACCGGCGCTCCGGCCGCAGGCTGCACCACGCGATCAGCCTAGGGCCGACGCTGGGCCGGGCCGGGAAGGTAGCGTAACGGCCGCGCGTCGAGCATGCTGGCTGGCGCAGGATAACCACACCGGCATCGCGGTTACCGGTTATTGGAGGATGCTGGCATGCCCTACGGCGAAGAGACGCGAGCAGGTGAGGAGCGGCGCACCTTCGAGCCCGCCCTCCGCGGCTACGACCGGCAGCAGGTCGATCAGTACGCCGCGCAGATGGATCGCGAGGTCGCGAAGCTGGCCGCTGAACGCAACCGGGCGCTCGGCGAGGTCAAGGACCTGACCGCGCAGCTGCAGCAGGTGCGGGCCGAGCTTGCCGACCTGCGCGAACGGCCGATCCAGATCGACCGGGCGTCCTTCCGCGACCTGGGACCCATGGTCGACCAGATGCTGGTGCTCGCGGAGAAGCAGGCGGGGGCGATCGTCGGTGCCGCCAACCAGCGGGCGGCCAGCCGGACCGGCGAAGCCGAGAAGATGCTCAGCGACGCCCGGGATCGCACGGCCCAGATGCTGCAGGACCTCGAGGCCCAGCTCGCCGCCCGCCGCGCGGCCGCGGAGAAGGCTCACGAAGATCAGCAAGCCGCCGCTGAGGCAGAGGTTGCCGAGATCCGCAAGCGCGCCGAGGACGCCCGGGCGGAGGCCGAGCACGCACGTGAGCAGGCCGAGCAGAAGGCGCACGAGATCACCGAGCAGAACGCCCAGCTGCTGGAGCGGGCCCGGGCCGAGGCCGAGGCGCTGCGCGAGTCGGCCCGGGCGCAGGCCGAGAAGGAGCTGGCGACGCGGCGGGCCGAGCTGGACCAGGAGATCGGCGAGCGTCGCACCGAGGCGGCCCAGAAGATCGCCGCGCTGCACGTGCAGGCCCAGCAACAGGCCGATGAGGTACGCGTACGCCTGAACGAGCAGACCGCCGCCCACCAGCAGCAATTGACCATCCTGCAGGACGAGATCCAGGCGCAGCGGCAGTTGCTCACCCAACTGCACTCCGAACTGGACGCGGCCGATCAGCGGCTGGCCCAATCAAGCCAGAAGCAGGCCTCGATGGATCAGGAGTTCGGCCAGCTACAGCAGCGGCTCACCGACGTCGGCCAGGCCCTCAATGCCGAACACAACCGGCTCGAGGAAGCCCGGCGGGCCGGCCAGGCCGCCGAACACTACGCCCAGGAGGTACGCGCCCGGGTGCAGCGCGAGGCCGAGCGGGTGGCTCAGATGGCGGCGGCCGCGGTCATGGCCGCGGCCACCGGCAACGTCCCGACCGGCGAGTATCCCCGGGTCGTGCCGAACGCCGGCCAGGCGCAGCGCCTAGCCCCGCGCGGCGCCGAAGACCGCGGCCAACCCCCACGCGGCGCCGAAGACCGTGGCCAGCCCCCGCGCGGCGCCGAAGACCGCGGCCAGCCCCCGCGCGGCCCGGAGAACGGGCCGCCCTCCCGGCCAGGTCAGGATCACGGTCACGCACCCCGTGGCGGTGAGGATGGCCGGGCCCAGCCCGATGGGGACGACGACCGCCCGGCCCGGCGGAGCGTCCTACCGCAGCGTGGGTACCTGCCAGCCGAGCTCGTGGGCAACGCCGAGTAGCCGGCACGATGTAGGCCACACACCGCGGGGGCTGGGGACGCTTCCGTCCCCAGCCCCCGCGTGCCTGCACACGGCAGAACACCCCCATCTGCCGGCGCGACCTCAAGGCGGGTCCCGGCCCGACCTCCTCGAGTTGCCCTCACCATAGTGCTCATTCCGGTCGATGTCACGACCATCGATGCGTTGACTCGGCCACCCTGGCCGGATCAGCCGCTATCAACACGCAGCATGTGTCGTACATTTGTTCGAGTGCAGGTCTACCGCAGCC
>JBLNGJ010000332.1:0-2562 GCA_050264675.1 Micromonosporaceae bacterium | reverse complement strand
GCCGAGTGGGTCGAGAAGATCCGGCGCCAGGTCGAGCCGTTCTTCGACTTTGACGGGCCCGCGGCCGCCCAGATGGTCAACAACCTCGACTGGACGGCGCCCCTGTCGGCGATCGAGTTCCTGCGCGACATCGGCAAGCACTTCCCGGTCAACCAGATGATCGCCCGGGAGATCGTGAAGGCCCGGCTCGAGTCGGGCATCAGCTTCACCGAGCTGAGCTACCAGATCCTGCAGGGCAACGACTACTTCCAGCTCAACCAGCGCTACGGCTGCACCCTGCAGCACGGCGGCTCGGACCAGTGGGGCAACATCCTCTCCGGGGTCGACTTCTGCCGCCGCCGCGGCGTGCGCGGTGTGCACGCGTTCACCACTCCGCTGATCACGCGGGCCGACGGCACCAAGTTCGGCAAGAGCGCGTCGGGCCTGCAGCTCTGGCTGGATGCCGCGATGACCAGCCCGTACGCCTTCTACCAGTTCTGGATCAACGCCGAGGACACGGACGCCGACGCCTACCTGCGGGTGTTCAGCTTCCGCAGCCGCGACGAGATCGAGGCGCTGGCCAAGGAGACCGCCGAGCGTCCGGCCGCCCGGGCGGCCCAGCGGGCGCTGGCCGAGGAGCTCACCACCCTGTTGCACGGCGAGGTCGAGTGCCGGCAGGTCATGGCGGCGAGCCAGGCCTTGTTCGGGCGGGGTTCGCTGGGCGAGCTCGCCGAGGCCACGTTGCGGTCGGCGCTGACCGAGGCGGGGCTTACCGAGGTACGCGGTGAGCTGCCCTCGGTGGCCGAGCTGTTCAAGTTGGCCGGGCTCACGGCCGGGCTGGGCGAGGCCCGGCGCACCGTGGCCGAGGGCGGCGCGTACGTGAACAACGAGCGGGTGAGCGATGCCGACGCCCCGGTGCCGGCGTCGGCGCTGCTGCACGGCCGGTTCCTGGTGCTGCGGCGTGGCCGGCGCACCGTCGCCGGTGTCGAGCTGTCGCGCTGACCGAGGTCGGGCGGGTCAGCCGATGGCGTCGAGTTCCTTGCGGATGTTCTTGAACAGCGACGTGCTCTCGTTGATCGTGCGGAAGTAGAAGAACGTCATGCCGATGCCCTTGTCGTCGGCCCAGGTGCATACGGCGACCGGCACCGAACTCAGCGTCGCCTTGCCGCACTTGGAGATGCCGTCGATCGAGCCGGTGTCGATCGTGCGGATGCTGGTCACGTTGACACCGCTCGTACCGAGGCCGGCGAAGACGCCTTCGACCTCCAGCGACGGGGCGTGGAAGTCACCCTTGACCTGGACCACCATCACGATCTTCTGGGCCGACTTGTTGTCGGTGTAGAAGGCGGCACCGATCCCGGTGGATCCGGGCAGGTTGGTCTTCATCTGGTCGACCATGCCGTTGATGATCGAGCTGAATTCGGCCCGGTTGGTCTGCGTCAGGCCGGCGAGCTTTGACGGCAGCGTGATCGTCTGCACGGCCGGCTCGGTCGTCGGCTCGGCGGCGGGCGTGGTCTGGGCCGGGGTGGCCGGCGCCGTCGTGGGTGCCGAGGCTTGACCTTTGTCGGACATCGCTCGGCCGACCGCCACCACGACGATGACGCCGCCGGCGCCCAGCACGAGCAGCACGACCAGGCCGACCCACAGCCAGGTCAGCGAGCGCCGGCGGGGTTCGGGCGCACCGGGCGGCCAGGGCCCGCCGACCATGACCGGCGGGTACGGCTCGTACGTCGCCGGCGCCGGGGTGTATACCGGGTAGCTGCCGTGCGCGGGCACGGCCGGTTGCTCCAGGGTGGGCGATTGTCCAGCCGACGGATATGACGATGTCGGATATTCCGCACCAGGCTGCTGCGTAAACGGCCGTTCTGGGGGGTTCACCGGCGGGTACGGCTGCGGCGGTGTGGGGTCGGTCATTGTCGCCTCCTCAGGTAAAGCGAGGATATGGGACGTACGCCGCAGCGGCCCGCCCAAGGGGCGAGCGCGGCGGACCGCCGGAGCGGTTGCGGCGCGGAGGCTCGGCGGTTGGGAAGGATTGAGGCGTGAACGCAGCGTCGACCAATGATGGAGACGGCGCCTCGGATCGCCCGCCCCGAGAGGAGCAGGCCGGCCGGCCGCGCCCGCGGGGATGGTCGTCCGGCGACCGTCGCGGCGGCACGGACCGGCGCCGGACGGATCATCCCGACCGCACCGGCGGAGCGCGCGGGCAGCGCGGCGAACGCACCGGTGCTGATCGTGGCGGGTCCGGTGCAAACCGTGGCGGGTCTGGTGCCGGTCGGGGCGGCTTCAGTGGCGACCGTGAGCGTCGCGACCGCGAGCGGGGCACTGAGCGGAGCGGATCGGGTGGCGATCGGGATCGGCGCGGGTCCAGCGGCGGCCCGCAGCGGCGGGAGTCCGGCGGCCCGCTGCGACGCAGTGCTGACGGTCGGGAGCGGCGGGGTTCTGACAGTCGGCCGCGGCCGGACTCCGGCGACCGGGAGCGGCGCGGCGCCGATGATCGGGGGCGGCGCAGCTACGACACCCGTGAGCGGCCGGGGTCGGGGGATCGGGCGCGGCCCGGTTTCGACCGGCGGGACCGTCCGGGCC
>JBLNGJ010000331.1:0-6084 GCA_050264675.1 Micromonosporaceae bacterium | reverse complement strand
ATTGGCGGCGCTGCGTTCGCCGCCCAGGTCGGCGCGGTGTTCCCGGACCGCTTCAAGTTCGACATCTCCATCACCCTGCTGGCCATGGTGGTGCTCGGCGGCATGGGCAACGTGTGGGGCGTGGCCCTGGGTGCGTTCATCCTGCAGTGGTTCAACGACACCGGCCTGCCCCGCGGCGGCGACCAGTTCAACTCCACCTTCGGCACGAGCATCAACTTCCCGTCCTACAGCTTCTTCATCTTCGGCAGCGTGCTGGTGCTGATGATGCTGTTCCGGCGAGAGGGCTTCCTACCCGAAGCGCGCACCAGGCTGGTGTTGCGCGAGCCGGGGCGGACCGAGGCCGAGTCGCTCGGCGCCGAGCTGGAAGAGGTGGCGCCCGACCTCGAGGCGCTGCCCGACAAGCAGCTGCACGCCCGGTCGAGTGAGGGGAAGCAGCCATGACCCCCGGGACGGCGCCCGCCCTGGACGCGTTGCGGGCCGAGCACATCCGGGTGCAGTTCGGCGGCCTGGTCGCCGTCGACGACGTCAGCTTCACCATCCCGGTCGGCTCGATCGTGAGCCTGATCGGGCCCAACGGCGCCGGGAAGACCACGTTCTTCAACGCGCTCACCGGGCTCTATCAACTTTCCGCCGGCCGGGTGGTGCTCGGCGACCGCGACATCACCGGGCTGCCGCCGCACCGGGTGGCCGACCTGGGCATCGCCCGCACGTTCCAGAACATCCGGCTCTTCGGCCTGATGACCGCCGAGGAGAACGTGAAGGTGGCGATGCACAGCCACCTGCGTTCGGGCATCGCCGCAACCGTGCTGCGCACGCCGCGCCAGCGCCGGGAGGAGCAGCAGGCCCAGGAGGACGCGCGGGCGCTGCTCGACTTCGTCGGCATCGGCAAGACGGCCGACGAGTACGCCCGCAACCTTTCCTACGGCGACCAGCGCCGGCTCGAGGTGGCCCGGGCGCTCGCGTTGCGTCCGTCGGTGCTCTTGCTCGACGAGCCCACCGCCGGCATGAATCCCCGGGAGTCGGCCCAGTTCACCGACTTCGTGCGCCGGGTCCGCGACGAGAAGAAGCTCTCCGTGCTGCTCATCGAGCACGACATGAGCGTGGTGATGCAGGTCTCCGAGCGAATCACCGTGCTGGACCAGGGCGCAAAGATCGCCGAGGGCGGCCCCGAGGACATTAAGGCCAACGAGCGGGTCATCGAGGCCTACCTCGGCAAGGCCGGAGCGGAGTCGGCATGACCGACGACGCGCTTTCCTCAGCGGAGGAGGCAGCATGACAGCCAATGGTGGGAGCCCCATGCTGGCCCTGGAGGACATCCAGGTCTACTACGGCAACATCGCAGCGGTGAAAGGTCTGTCGTTCACCGTGATGCCGGGCGAGATCGTGACGCTGCTCGGCTCCAACGGGGCGGGCAAGTCCACCACGCTGCGCACCATCTCCGGACTGCTGCGGCCGCGCCGGGGTGCGATCTTCTTCGAGGGGGCCCGCCTCGATGGCGTGCCAGCGCACGAGGTCGTCGCCCGCGGCATTGCGCAGTCCCCCGAGGGGCGGCGCATCTTCCCGCGCATGTCGGTGGACGAGAACCTCGACCTCGGCGCGTTCGCGCGCAACGACCGCGACGGGGTCAGCGCCGACAAGCAACGCGTGCTCGACCTGTTCCCCCGGCTGCGCGAGCGCATCACGCAGAAGGCGGGCACGATGTCCGGCGGCGAGCAGCAGATGCTCGCCGTGGCCCGGGCGTTGATGGCGCGGCCGAAGCTGCTGCTGCTCGATGAGCCGTCGATGGGTCTGGCCCCGGTGCTGGTGGACCTCATCTTCGACACCATCGCGCAGATCCGCGAACAGGGCACCACGGTGCTGCTGGTCGAGCAGAACGCGCTCGCCGCACTGCGGGTGGCTGACCGCGCGTACGTGCTGGAGTCGGGCTCGCTCAAGCTCTCCGGCGCGGCCAGCGACCTTGCCAACGACCCCGAGATCGTGCGCGCCTACCTCGGCGGCTAGCCCGCTCGGTTCCAGTCGCGCCGGTATGCCTTGCCAGCAGCCGAATATGCGGCGGCGGCGCATTATGCCAACACGACGCGTTCAGGCCCGCTATACCCCGGACTCCAGCACGGGTCGGTATGCCCCTACGATCGGCCGCATGACACCCGGAGCGTGCAGTCCTGTGGTGGAGGCGACCAGGTGATCGTACGAACGGCGACGCGGTGAGCGTGCTGGACGAGATCCTGGCCGGCGTTCGTGAGGACGTCGCAGTGCGCCAGGAACAGATGCCGCTCGCCGCGCTCCGCGACCTCTGCGCCGGGTCGCCGCCGCCCCGCGACGGCTACGCCGCCCTACGCGCGCCCGGCGTCGGGGTCATCGCGGAGGTCAAGCGCGCCTCGCCGTCGAAGGGCACGCTCGCGGAGATCCCCGATCCGGCCGAACTCGCCAAGGAGTTCGCCGCCGGTGGTGCCCGCTGCGTGAGCGTGCTCACCGAGGGGCGATGGTTCGGTGGTTCGTTGGAGGATCTCAGCGCGGTGCGCGCGGCGGTGGGCGTACCGGTGCTGCGTAAGGATTTCGTGGTCTCGAGCTACCAGGTGCACGAAGCCCGCGCGTACGGGGCCGACCTGGTGCTGCTCATCGTGGCGGCGCTGGACCAGAACACGTTGGTCGGCCTGCTCGAACGGGTCGAGTCGCTGGGCATGACGCCGCTGGTCGAGGTGCACACCGAGGAGGAGGCCGACCGGGCACTTGCCGCTGGCGCCCGGGTGATCGGGGTCAACGCCCGCAACCTCAACACGCTCGAGGTCGACCGGTCGGTCTTCGAACGCATCGCACCGGGCCTGCCCAACAAGATTGTCAAGGTGGCCGAGTCGGGCGTGCGCGGCCCACACGACCTCATCCGTTACGCCGCCGCCGGAGCCGACGCGGTGCTCGTCGGCGAAGGCCTGGTCACCCAGAAGAGTCCGCGGGACGCGGTGGCGGAGCTGGTGACCGCGGGCAGCCACCCGGCCACGCCGCGCCCGGTCCGGTAGGTCGTCCCGGCGTGGGCACGGAGGCGTTGCTCTCCTCAGCCGGCCTGGTGCCGGATGAGCGCGGTCACTTCGGCCGTTTCGGCGGACGCTTCGTGCCCGAGGCGCTCATCGCCGCGCTGGACGAGCTCGACGCGGCGTACCGGCATGCCCTGGCCGACGAGGCGTTCCAGGCCGAGTTCGGTCGGCTGCTGCGCGACTACGCCGGCGCGCCGAGCCGGCTCTACGACGCGACCAGGCTCTCCGCGCAGGCGGGCGCCCGCATCCTGCTCAAGCGTGAGGATCTCAACCACACCGGCGCCCACAAGGTGCGCAACGTGCTCGGCCAGGCACTGCTCGCCACTCGGATGGGCAAGCGGCGGGTGATCGCCGAGACCGGGGCTGGGCAGCACGGCGTGGCCAGCGCCACCGCGGCCGCCCTCTTCGGCCTGGAATGCGTGGTTTACATGGGCGAGGAGGACACCCGCCGGCAGGCGCTCAACGTGGCCCGGATGCGGCTGCTGGGCGCGACCGTGGTCCCGGTGACCACCGGGTCGCGCACTCTCAAGGACGCCCTCAACGAGGCGCTGCGGGACTGGGTCAGCACCGTCGACCACACCCATTACCTGCTCGGCACGGCGGCCGGGCCGCACCCCTTCCCGGCCATGGTGCGCGACTTCGCCCGCGGCATCGGCGTGGAGGCGCGGGCGCAGTGCCTGGCCCTGACCGGTCGGCTGCCCGACGCGGTCTGCGCCTGCGTGGGCGGCGGCTCCAACGCGATCGGGCTCTTCCATGCGTTCATCCCCGACCAGGAGGTCGCGCTCTACGGCTTCGAAGCCGGCGGGAACGGTGTGTCCACCGGCCGGCACGCGGCGAGCATCAGCGGCGGCGATGTCGGCGTGCTGCACGGCGCCCGCACGTTCCTGCTGCAGGACGAGCACGGCCAGACCCGCGAATCGCACTCCATCTCGGCCGGGCTGGACTACCCCGGCGTCGGCCCGGAGCACGCCTGGCTGCACGAGGTCGGTAGGGCGCGCTACGAGCCGGTCGACGACGCCGAGGCCATGGCGGCGTTCGCGCTGCTGTGCCGCACCGAGGGCATCATCCCGGCGATCGAGAGCGCGCACGCGCTCGCCGGGGCGCTGCGGCTGGTGCCACAGCTCGGCCCGGACCCGCTCCTGCTGGTCAACCTCTCCGGCCGGGGCGACAAGGACGTGGCGACGGCCGGGGCCTGGTTCGGGGTTCTCGACCAATGACCGGCGACGCGTTTTCCTCAGCGGAGGAGACGGCATGACGGTCACGGTCGCCTTCGACCGGGCGCGGGCGGATGGGCGGGCGGCGCTGGTCGGTTACCTGCCGGCCGGCTTCCCCACGGTGGCGGGCGGGATCGCTGCCGTGCGCGCGTTGGCCGAAGCCGGTGCCGACCTGATCGAGGTGGGCTTTCCGTACTCCGATCCGGTGCTGGACGGCCCGGTGATCCAGCGCGCGAGCGAGATCGCGCTCGCCGATGGCGTGCGTCCGACCGACGTGCTGGCCACGGTCGCCGCGGTCGCCGCCGCCGGCGTGCCGGCGGTGATCATGACTTACTGGAACCTGGTCGAGCGCTACGGCGTGCGGACCTTCGCCCGTGACCTCGCCGCGGCCGGCGGCAGCGGCCTGATCACCCCGGATCTGATCCCGGACGAGGCGTCGGAGTGGCTCGCCGCGGCCGAGGAGCACGACCTGGACCGCATCTTCCTGGTCGCCCCGTCCTCGACCGACGCGCGGCTGGCGATGACGGTGGCCGCGTGCCGGGGGTTCGTCTACGCGACCAGCGTCATGGGCGTCACCGGGGCCCGCGAGGCGACCTCACGCGCGGCGCCCGCGCTGGTCGCCCGGGTGCGCGCGGTGGCCGGTCCGCTGCCGGTCGGGGTCGGGTTGGGCGTACGCGACGGCGCGCAGGCCGCTGAGGTGGCCGGGTACGCCGACGGAGTGATCGTGGGCAGCGCGCTGGTCGGTTGCCTGCTCGACGCGTCGGACCTGGCCAGCGGGCTGGTCTCGCTACGGCGCCTCACTACGGAGTTGGCGGCCGGCGTACGCGCAAAGGTTTAATCCGCTACGCGGCTGGGTCGGTTGAGCCGCTACGCGGCTGGGTCGGTTGAGCCGCTACGGGGCTGGGTCGGTTGAGCCGCTACGCGGCGGCGAGGGCGACCTCGTCCGCCTCGGGCACCTCGGGCTCGGCGTCGCGTTCGAGGGTGCGCAGCACGCCCGAGCACTCGGCCAGCTCATCGGCGACGGCGGCCCGGGCGGTGACGGTCAACGGCTGGGGCAGCGCGGACGGGTCATGCCAGGACAGCCGCGAGATGCGGGCCGGTGCGTTGACGGCGACGTCGCCGTGGCCGAGGCGGCCCCGGAAGACGTGCACGAGCAGGTCGGGCACGTCGGCGCCGCAACCGTCGCCGGTGACCTGATAGATGCCGATGAGATCGACGAGGTCGGTCTCGGTGCCGGTCTCCTCGCGAATATCGCGGATGACCGCGCGGATCGGGCTCTCGCCGTTGCGAATGCGTCCGCCTGGCAGGCCCCACAGCCGATGTCCCTGGCTCTGCTGGCACAGCAGAACGCGGCCGGCCGGGTCACGAATGACCGCGGCGACCGCGGAGGTGAGGGAGCTCATAGCCGGACAGCCTAAGCGGGTTACGGCCACTCGCCTAGCGACCGCCGGATATGGCCGACAATTCCCATGAAACACACTGCGTTTTCCTCGCCGGCTTCGCGAAGTTTCTACCTGATTTCTCGCGCGAGCTCGTGGAAATGTGGCGGTCTCGCGGTGCGGGCCGCGGCCAGGCAGACTGCGTGAGTGGCACTCCGCGAGTCGCCGGTGGGTCGGGTCGAGATCCTCGACCGGATCCGCGCCGCGCTCACCGACCACAGCGGCAGTGTCCTGCTCACCGGCCCGGCCGGCATCGGCAAATCCACGGTGCTCGCCGCGTATGCCGCCGCGGCCGGCACCGAGGCCCTGGTGCTGCGGGCCGCCGCCGCCGAGGTCGAGTCCGGCCTGCCGTACCTGACCCTGGTCGACCTTCTCGACGGCGTGGGCGACCAGGAGATGGCC
>JBLNGJ010000330.1:0-14415 GCA_050264675.1 Micromonosporaceae bacterium | reverse complement strand
GTAGCGAGCCGACGGATCGAGCAGGTCGGCCGTGGTCGCGTAGGGATCTGCGCCGTCGGCCCAGTCGACGAGCGTGAGCGCCGGTGCGCCCGGCGCGCGCTGCGCGTCGCCCTTCTCCAGCCGCGGCACGATCATCGCCGGTTTGCGCCCCGGCATCAGCACCAGCAGCGTGAGCCGCTCGGTCGTCGTGCTCGCCGGATATCCGGTGAAGTAGGCCAGGTCGGGTCCGGCCGCGATGAGCAGACCGGCGAAGCCTTCCGCGGCCGCGGCGTCGACGGCCCGGCGCATCCGGTCGGCGTAGTCCTGAGCGGTGAATTGCGTGACCACACCGTCAGCGTAGGCGTCCGGCGGCCGGTGATGACGCTGGCCTGGCCCGGGATGGCGAGCTCGCGTCGGTCCGCGGTGGGCGAGCCGCCGGTGGTCGGGGTGCACACATGAGCGTCCGGTCTCGACCAGCTGCTCGCGCAGCGGGCGAGCGCGGCCAGGTCGAACTCGGCGCTCGTCGGCGAAAGCGAGGTGGCGCAACCCCTGGGCGGAGCGAAACTCGTCCGGATCGGTGGTGGGAAGGATGCGGTAGCTCGGTCCGGCCTGCGGGCCGAACCCGGGCAGCGTGGCGGCGAGGATGCGTGAGGTCGTCACGGGTGTGACGATCACGGCATCGCGTGCCGCGGATATGGGCGGCGACAAAGCGTCGGATGGAGATCTCGTTAACGCCGGGGTACGCCTCGAACCCCGCGCGCTAGTTATCTCTTTCTCAACGACTTATCTCTTTCTCAACGACGGCGCCACGGCAGAACCTGATCTCGGTGGGAGTAGTAGCTGTTGATCAACGGAGCCACGGTGGGTCCAAGGTGCGGAAGCCGGGACTCGCTGGTCCACATGGTGGTCCATTGAGTCCGTGCCGCGTCGAATCGTCCAAATCCCAGATGGGCCGAGATCCTGGTTGGCAGATCGAGCATCTCGACCGACGCTGACAACTGCAGGTCGACCTCAACTCCGGTTATCTTGAGCCGGATCCCCGTCACCACCCGAAAGCCCAGGAGGAGGGTGACGACCAGTAATACCGCCGTCAGGCCAGCCAGCTGTACCTTGGTGATACCCCAGTCGTCGGCGAGGTCGAAGAACCACACCACGCCGGCCGTGGCGAGAGCGGTGAGCCCGGTTACGGCCAGTTGCGCCCAGCGTCGGTGTCGCCGAGTGCGAGCAACGTCAGTAAGATGCTGCGAAGGCATGGACTCCAGGGCTTCTGCCCGCTCGGGTGCGACTTCACCGATCTGTGTCAATAGCCGCCTGATCTCTCGGGCCCGCAGTGGGTTCATTCCGTCGCGTGCAGCAATCGTCCGGAGCACCTCGACTAGCCGCTCCCGCAACGCGGTCAGGTCTCGTTTGTAGAACCAGAGCTCGAGGCGGCGGGTTGGACTGCCGGCGATAGCGGTTGCGCCGGCGATCTGCGTGATCGCGCTTCGGAGGATCCTCACCGCCTCTCGGGAGGATCCGGTGAACGTCAAGGCGGTTGCCAGGTTGTCCACTGCGAACGGATGCCGCGGGTTGGCTTCAACGGCCTGGCGGAGGAAGCGCAAAGCCGCCTTAGTGGCGTCCGCGGGCGTTCCGCTGCGCAAATCGATGTCGAGTAGTGTCGCACCGAGCGCCGCGTACAGATCCACTTGGTTGGCGCCCATGGGTAAGAAGCCGGAGTCTGCGGACCAGCTGTCGGCGAGCTTCTGGAGGCCGGTCTCAATCGTCTCTATGGCCTTGGCGTGGTCGCCGTGACTCAGATGAATCAGTCCAAGCCCGGCGTAGTCGCCGCGGTAGGGCTGCAACTTGATCGAGCGTTCGAGATGGTCCTTGGCGCTGGACACCGAGCCAAGATCGTAAAGTATCCGGCCGACCAACCGGTGGTACACGGCGATTCCGTCGATATTCGTGGCCTGCCGGGCTTCCTTGAGGGCGTCGATGAGATGCTTGCGCCGTTGGCCCGCGTCTTCGTCGCCGTTGGCGAGCAGCCGGAAAGCTATGCTCGCGGCGAAGTGCGCCTCCGATACCGTGCCAGCCAGTGCCGCAAGCCTCTTGGCCGAGGCCTCAAGTTGATCGCGAAAATCACTCTTCTCGATGTCGCTGTGTGCGGAAAAGAGCATGTCACACCACAGCAGCCCGGTCATGCCCAACGCACGCGTATGCGCGTCATTGACCGCGTTTAATTTCGCAAAAGCGTCTCGAGCGTCAGCCTCCTTGCCACGCTCGAGATAGGTCCACCCGAGCTCGCCCAATACACCGGTGGACGCCGGCATCAGGCGTCGCGCTTCGGTCATGTACTCCTCGGCCGCCTTGGTGTCACCGGCGTTTCGCATCATCCATGACGTCATCACCACCGACGGCCGGTCGTGGGCGAACAGCGGCTTGGTTCCCTGCACCAATGCGGCGGCTTCAAAGCTGTGACCTACCAGATCCAGCGTTCGGGCGAGCCCCACCCGAGCCTTCCGAGATATCGGCCGTTCGCCGTTCAGCTCCGTTGCCATCGCGTAAGCCTCGTCGACCTGGCCCAGTGCGCTGTAGCAATTGATGTGGAACAGTTGAGCTGTCATGTACTGCCGGGAGCCGTGCTGGACGGCCTGCCGCGCATCATCGAGA
This sequence comes from Micromonosporaceae bacterium, assembly GCA_050264675.1. Lineage (GTDB taxonomy): Bacteria > Actinomycetota > Actinomycetes > Mycobacteriales > Micromonosporaceae > JBLNGJ01. The sequence continues at coordinate 11,787 of JBLNGJ010000330.1, read as the reverse complement.
GCGTCGGCAAAGTAGTTGGCGCGCAGGCTCAGCTCGCCGCGCAACATGAGCAGCTCCACCGGACACGGGTCGCCGTTCTTTCGCGCGCGCCGCAGTGACTCATCCGCTACCGCCCGGGCCGAGTTCAGGTACCCCGCCATGGCCAGGGTCATGGCGTACTGAATCACCACTCGGGTCCACCACGGCAATGCCTTGTATAAGGCCGCCAGCTCGGCCAGCGCCACCTCAGTTCGACGCTCGAGCAACGCCAGTTCGGCCAGCTCCATCCGGTAGGGCGGGAACTCCAGCAGCGGGTCAGCCAGGTCTCGGATGATCAAGTGCTCGACCGATGTCCGCGGTGCCTCGGTTGGCTGGGTCGAATGGTGAATCATGTCCTTGACCCTGCGGTACCGACGCATAGCCGCCCCCACGACGCCCGCCGGTGCCTGGTCGGCCGGCTCCGGATCGGTCGGCAGAGGTCGGCGGCGGCGAACGAACCGGAGCCATGCGGTAATGGCCTCCGGCCGCTCGTCCCGCGCCACCGAATCGAGCAGCTCCGCGATGCCGGTCCGGACGAAGGCCTCAGTCTCCGACGTGACCTCACTGGCCCCTGCGGCCTGGCTGGGTAGATTGTCCGCGCTCTTGGTCACGAGCCCGCAGATCGAGGCAGCCACGATGGCGAATCGATGATCGCCCGGGAACCGCCGGCACGATTCATGCACCCATTGCACCGCCTCAACCCAATCGCCGGCTTGCAGCGGCACGGTGCTCGCCGTCTCCGCGATAGATGGCGACTCCGGGCGATACCGCCTGGCGAGCTCGGCCGCGACGCGCGCCTCCTCGCGCCGACCCTGGCGCATCAGGTACACGATGCGCCACTCCAAGGCCGCCGGCTGGGCAATGTCACGGGCCGTCACGGCGTCCAGTGCCTCATGCGCCAGCCCGAACCGACCGGACTCGCCGAACAGCCAGGCCTCCTCCATCCGGATGCTCGCGTCCTGTGGGTGCAGGCACGCCGCCTTCTTGACCCAACGACTGGCCTCGTCAAGTTGGCCCAGTGCGCGGTGGACCTGGATCATGCCGCGGAGCGCACCGACGTGAGCGGGGGCGAGGCACAAAGCCTTGGTGAAGGCGGCCTTGGCATCCTGGTAGTTGTTGCGGTCCAGCCAGATACAGCCGAGCTCGTCGTAGAGGTCGGCGCCGCGCATGCCGAGGCCGGACGCTCGGGATGCTGTCGCCAACGCCGATTCGATGACCCCCTGCGCGCGATCGTGTTCGAAAAGGGACCGCAGGCTGTTCGAATACCACACGGCGGCCGTGGCGGCCGCATCCCGGCCTTTGTTATCACGGCGCGCGGCCGGATAGTCCTGAACCAACCTCTCGAACAAGTTCCGCGCTCTGAGCAGGTAGCCCCGATCGCCCAGGATCATGCCGTGGGCGAGCCGCACCAGCATGGGATCGGCCTGGTGTTCGTCGCCCACCTTGTCGAAGGTGCGCGCCCAGCCATAGGCGCGGATCGTTCCGGCCGCGCTCATCTCGTTGCCCGGCCGGCCGTTCGGATCAGGCGCACACAGATCGGCGGCGGCAGCGAACAACTCGTGGGCCATCGCATAATGGCCGCTCTGCGCCAACCGTTCGCCGCCCAAGCACAGCATCACGCTGTCCTCAGACAAGGTGCTCAGGACCATACGGGCCACCTTGCGCAGCCCTTCTGCGTCGAGGCTGACGGTAAGGTCCGTCGCGTCTATCGACTCGAGAGCCCTCGCCTCAGGCACGGGTGGCGTGCGTCGCGCGACGACGGCGAGCAGGCCGAACAGCGCATCACGGTTCCCGCGGTGCGCACGGAGCACATCCTGGTAAGCCTCCTTGGCCCGTTCCCAACGGGTGGCGTCGGCGAGCGCATGCGCGGACTCGATCTGTACGACGGTCTCGTCGCCGGCAGCGGCCTCGCTTTTGGATAGCGCCCGCAACTCGGCGAGATCTGCCGCCGTGGGCTGGAAGCGAAGTGCACGGGCCTTGATCCACCAGGCCTCGGAGCAATGTGGCGCCATTGTCATGGCCGTGTCTGCTAGCTCGCGCGCGACGCGAAGCCGCTCGGAGTCGTCGCCGTCATAGCGAGCGAGCTCCAGTTGGGCACGTTCAACCAGGATCAACGGATGATCGCCAAGAGACAGTCGCTCGGGATGCTGTCCGGGGTCGTCGGCGAGCGGCGGCACGTCGATAACCTGGTCGCTGGCGCGGAGCGCGACTTTCTCGGCCCGGTCGAACTGGCCAAGAATACGCAAGGTCGAGATGTACCGTCGCCATGCGGTTGGATAACCAGGATTCGAGTCGGTGATCTCGCGCAGAATGTCGAGCGCCAGGTCGGTCTGGTCGAGCCGCGACAAAAAGGCGGCCATCGTGGCTCGCACCGGCCAATGGGGATGTAGAACAAGATCATTAGCGACCTCCCGTGCGCGGCGAAGGTCGCCCAAGCGCAACAAGTACTGCAGGCGCCAGCCGAACGCCACCGCGCCGGGCGGATCGTGCGATTCAGTGCGCCAGCCACTCAGCAAATCCTCAAGCTGGGCCTCGGCCCGCCGTATCGTTCCGATGGCCGCCTGGTGCCGCGCAATGGCAACCGCTATACGGTACGCTCCCCGGCCACCGCCTCGGCTGAGTACGTCATTCAGATCACCGCTGAGCCGGTCGAACTCGTCGTGCTTGCGGAGACGCTCCATCACAATTAGTCGGTTCTCCCGCAGCGCGATCGTGTCGTCGGCTTCCGGAAGTGTGTCGAGGATCCTCCGCGCTTCGTCATACCTTCTCAGTCCACGCAGAATCCGTAACTTCAATGCGTTACCGTCAGCGCCATGCGCCCATGAGCCGTCGCATGAAAGTGCACGCTCGTGTAAGAACAGTTGGCGCAGAACATCAGGATGAGCCAGATCGCCGGTGTAGGTGGTGGGAAGGTCGGCCATAGCGCGGACGGTATACGAACTCGTCGCCGCCTGTCATCGGTCAGATGGTGCGTAGCTTGAACCCACTCATCGGTACGGCTTGTCGCATCTTGACATCTTTTATGTGCAATGCTCTAAACTGGCGGATGAGCGGCAGACGTCTGAAGATCGAAAGGGCCCGGTTGTTAGTCCACGGCACTCAATTGGCCATATTATGGTGGTCGAAACGACAGTGTGGGTCAGTGCACTATCGCGAGTTGAACACGGACGTCGGGTCGGAGGCCTGGGCCGGGTCGGTGAGCACCAGCACCTCATCACCGGCTCGAAGCCGCGTCTCGCCGGTGAGGGCGAGCAGCGCGCCGCCCCGACTGACCACGCTGACCCAGACGCCGCTACCGAGCTCGAGCTCGTCGAGGGCCCGTCCGTCGGCGGGTGAGCCGCCGGCGACGACAAAGCGGCGAAGCCCTTGCGGCTCGTGCCGGAACCGCACCCCGAGCGACCACGGCGCCGGCTGGACCAGGCGCATGGGCACCGCGCACCGCCGGGCGGCCCACGGGACCAACCCGCCCTGCACGATCACCGAGAAGAGCACCACCATGAAGATGATGTGGTAGATCAGTGTCGCCTCGACCACGCCGGCCGCGAACACGAACGTGCCGAGCAGGATCGGCACCGCGCCCTTGAGGCCGGCCCAGAGCACGAAGACCTTCTCCCCGCGACGTAGTCGTACCGGCACCAGCAGCGGCCCGACCAACAGCGGACGCACCAGCAACGCGAGCAGCGCGGCCAGGGCGAGCCCAATCCACCAGGCGTCGCTGGTGAAGAGCTGGCGCAGGTTCACGGTGAGCCCGAGCACGGTGAACGCGACGATCTCGCCCAGGCTGGCCAGCGACGCGTGCACCCGGCGGATCTCCCCTTTGTACGGCGCGCGGGCATCGCCGAGCATGATGCCGGCCACGAACACGGCCAGGAACCCCGAGCCGTGCAGAAGCGTGGCCACCCCGTAGATCAGCGCCGCACCGGCGAGCGTCCGCAGTGGATAGAGCGGTTCGCTGGGCAGCGCCACCCGGCGCACGACGACCAGCAGCCCGTACCCCAGGATGAGCCCGACCGCCGCGCCGACCATCATTTCCAGCGCGAACTCACCCACCCCGCTGCCGACGCTGCCTACGAGCAGGCTCGCCATCAGCGCGATGCCGACCGGGTCGTTGGCGCCCGACTCGCCCTCCAGGATCACCGACGACCGCCCGGTCACCTCGCGCTTGCCGAGCACCGAGAAGACCACGGCCGGGTCGGTCGGCGCGAGCGCGGCTCCGATCAGCAGGGCGGCCCGCCAGCCGAAGCCGAAGAGCCCATGGGCGAGCACGGCCACCGCCGCGGCGGTGAGAAACGTGCCGACCACACCGATGGTGATGATGGGCCCGGCGGCGGAGCGGAAGCGCCGCCAACCTACGCGCATGCCGCCGTCGAAGAGGATGACGATGAGCGCCACCGTGACGATGCGCTGAACCTGCTCGACCGAGAGCACACCGAGCGCCGGCACCAGGTCCGAGGCGATGGCGGCAGCGACCAGGAACACGGCCGGCGCCGGCACCCGGATCAGTTCGGAGAGCCGGCTGGAGAAGACGGCCACCGAGAGCGCGGCCGCCACCAGCGTCACCACCACCGCGAACCGGAAGACGTCCTCCATGCGTCAGCCGGCCGTCGCGCGCTTGGCCCGCACGAACTCCCGCAGCTTCGACAGTGGCCAGGCGTTGATGACCTCATCGCGGGTGAGCCAGCCGCGCTGGGCCATCCCGATGCCGTAGCGCACGTGGTCCAGGTGCACGATCGAGTGCGAGTCGGTGTTGACGGCGAAGCGGGCCCCGTGCCGGCGCGCCCGCAGGATGAGGTCATCGTTGAGATCCAGCCGGTCCGGATAGCTGTTGACCTCCATGGCCGTGCCGGTGCGGGCGGCCGCGGCGAAGACCGCGTCGAAGTCGGCCTCGATGGGACCCCGTCGGCCGATCATGCGGGTGGTCGGATGGCCGATGATATTGACGTACGGGTTCTCGCAGGCCCGGATCAGACGCCGCGTCATCACCTCGCTCGGCTGGTTGAAATGCGAGTGCACCGAGGCCACGCAGATATCGAAGCCGGCCAGGAACTCCGGGCCCCAGTCGACGCCACCCTCGGCGTCGATGTTCAGCTCGGTGCCGTGCAGCAGCGCCATGCGGCCCTCGGCCGCGGCTCGCAGCTGGGCCCGCTGGGTGAGCATCTTGGCTTCGGTCATCCGCTGCATCGGCAGGCCCTCGGCGTGGTCGGTCACCGCGTAGTCGCGGTAGCCCCGGGCCCGGGCCGCGGTGAGCATCTCCGGCAGTGAGGCGACGCCGTCGGTGAGGTTGGTGTGGGTATGCAGGTCGCCCCGGATGTCGGCGGCGGTGATGACCTCGGGCAGTTTGCCGGCGAGTGCGGCGTCGATCTCGCCGCGGTCTTCCCGAAGCGTCGGCGGGATCCACGGCAGCCCGAGGCGGTCGTAGACGTCCTCCTCGGTCTCGGAGACCACCAATGTGGCGTCGTCGACCCGGAAGAGCCCGTACTCCGAGAGCTTGAGTCCTTTGCGGACGGCGATCTCGCGGATGCGGATGTTATGCGCCTTCGAGCCGGTGAAGTACTGCAGCGCGGCCCCCCATGCCTCCGGCGCCACCACCCGCAGATCCACCTGCAGCCCGGCGGCGTGCATGCGCACCGACGACTTCGTCGGACCGCGGGCGATCACCTCGGCCACACCCGGCAGTCCGGCGAACGCGTCCATCAAGGGCTGCGACTCCCGAGCCGCGGCGAGGATGTCGATGTCACCGATCGTCTCCCGTAGGCGCCGCAGGGAGCCGGCGTACGTGCAGGCCAGGCAGCCGGCCACGGCCGAGAGTTGCCCGACGATCTCCTCGGCGACGGCCATCGCCTCGTCGACGCGGACCCGACCCTCGCCCCGGCGGGCGAGGGCGATGCCGTGGCGGATGTTCTCCGCGGTCTTCGCGCCGAAGCCGCGCAACCCGTCCAACCGGCCGTCCTCCAGCGCGTCGGCGAGTTCCTCCACAGAGGAGACACCGCGCTCCTGGTAGAGCTGCATCGCCTTTTTCGGGCCGAGGCCCGGGATCGCGGTCATCTCGCGTACCCCGGCCGGCACCGTGCCGCGAAGCTTGTCCACCACACCGATAGTGCCGGTCTGGACGTATTCGTCGATCTTCTTGGCGATCGCCTGGCCCACGTTGGGAATGTCCTGCAGCGCCGCCAGGTCCAGCGTGGAGACATCGGCGTGGTGGCCGGCGACCGCGCGCGCGGCCCGCTCGTAGACCCGGACCCTGAACCCGTCACCGCCGGTGATCGAGAGCAGGTCCGCGTACTCCTGCAGCAGCCCCGCGACAACATCGTTGGGCCGGGCCATGCCCGTCAGTCTACGGCAGCGCCGGTTGGACGATCTTGGTCAGCGCTCGCGGAAGCCGCCGAGGAAGCGGCGCAGCAGGCCGCCTTCGCGGGGCAGCGCGGGAGCCGGCGGGGGAGCGGTCGTCCGCTGCCGGGCCACCGGCTGGTCGTAGTCGGTACGGGCGATCGCGTCCACGACCTGGGTCTCGTCGAAGTCCTCCGAGCCTTCGATCACCGGCACGTAGCCGACCAGTACGTCGTCACGCATCACCTGGGCTTCCAGCCCCGCGGTGCCGTCGGTGTCCCATACCGCCTCCCGACCGTCGCGCAACATCACGCGCACACCGATCTGGGAGACGCCCACCCTGGCCACGTGGGCCGGCACGCCGCGGTCCCGCAACGCGTCGACCACCCGCTGAGCCCGATTCTCGTCCAACTACTGCTCTCCTCTCACGGCCGATCATGAACCTAGGTTCCTGTTCGGCGGCGGGTCGCGTCCGCTGCCTCATGATCGTCGCGATCTTGGAGGGCGCGGGCGGCGACGAACCAGGAGCCGTCAAGCTCGACCTCGCCGCCGATCTCGGCCGCAAGTTCTCCGGCGCCCAGATACCTCTTGTATATGCGGTAGCGGGCACCGTCGTTGAGCACCCGCTCGTGCCACTGCTCCGGCTCGATCCCGGGGCGCAGCGCCGAGTCGATCACGATGAGCTCCCGCCCGACCCGGCGGCACTCGGCCAGGAACACTCGCCGCTCGTCGACGGGCAGGTGGCCGTAGAAGTGGCCGGTGACGATCCGCTCGAACGCACCGTCCGGGAACGGCAGCGCGAGGGCGTTCGCGATGATCACGACACCGCGGGCGATCCGGCCCCGGGCCAGGCCGACCATCGCCGGGCTCTGGTCGACGCCGACCACGAGCGGACCTCGCAGGTGGCGGGTGAGGAAGCCGCTGCCGCAGGCGAGGTCGACCGTACGCGCGGGTGACCGGCTCTGGACGAACTCCACGAGGCGGTTGAGCTCGGCCGACCACCCCGGCAGGTACCGGTCGGCGAACCGGCCGACTCCGGCGTACCAGTCGTCGTACTCGCCGGCGCGCCGGTCGTAGTACTCGGCGGCGACCGGGTCTCGGGCGAAGGCCGGCACGGGCGAAGCCACGCTCCCGATCCTTGCACGCGGCCAGTATTCGGCACTGTGCCGGGAGTTCGGCGACGCGGTAGGCTCAGCGGCCCGGGCCCCAGGAAGGTCGCACCATGTTGTTGCCATTCCGCCCAGCGATAGCCAAGACGCCGGAAGCCCGTGCGCGCCAACGGACCGAGCTCGACCGCGTGGTGGCGCGACTAGCCGAGGGCCGGGCGAACACCCGGGCGGAGATCCGGGCCGAGATCCGCCGCTTGCGTCGATTCGACGACCTGCTGCAGGCCTACGGCGGCTTCCGGGCCCGGGCTCCCATGCCACCCGTAGCCGGCTGGGCGATCGATCGGCCCGGGCTGGTTGGGCTGGTCGCCCTGATCGAGGAGCACCGGCCGCGGCTGATCGTCGAACTGGGCAGCGGTGTGTCCTCGGTGTGGATGGGGTACGTGGTGCAGCGATCCGGCGGCCGCCTGATCACCTTCGACCATCTGGATGAGTACGCCGAGATCACCCGCCAGGCCCTGGCCGCGCACGGGCTCGACTGTGTCGTGCAGGTGCGCACCGCGCACCTGGCGCCGGTGAGCCTCGGTGGCGTCGACTACCAGTGGTATGACCCAGGCGCCTTCGCCGACCTCCAGGGGATCGATCTGCTCGTCGTGGACGGGCCTCCGGGTGCCACCGGACCGGCGGCCCGGTACCCCGCGCTCGGCGTGCTCGCCGGCCGGTTCGCGCCCGGCGCGATCGTCGTCCTCGACGACGTCAACCGCGAGGACGAGCAGAGCATCCTGCACCGGTGGCTCGACGAGGTCGCGGGGCTCTCGCCGCCGCGGGCGGGAACGGGCCGTCAGGCGGTGCTGCGCTATGCCGATCATGGCTAGGCGGTGACCCGCTCTGGTCCCGCGAAGTGGCCCGGCGACGGCGCCACGGCTGCCCCGAATGGCTCCTGACGATCTACGTTTGGGCTGGTGCGCCCGGCAGGATTCGAACCTGCGACCTTAGGATTAGAAGTCCTCTGCTCTATCCACTGAGCTACGGGCGCGAGCGAGATCACCGTGCCACGGCGAGGGTACCGTCCGATCACTCTGCGCCGACCTGCGATATACCCTTTCCGCGACCCGCGCCGTGCGGTCCGGCGGGTCGCTACGATCCGGGCACTCTTCCTAAAACGGCCGTTACGACCGGCGCGGGCGGCGGCAAGTTTCGAGATAGTGTCCCCGGTCTTAACGGACAAGCTCGGCGCAACCACCACTATTGGCTGGATGGGGACTTTCGATTCGGCGCCCCAACCGCTAAGTTGCCTCGTGTGCAGGTGACGCGCCCCACGTTTCTGCCCCTCCTGGCCCCCGTCGAGCCGGAGCGTGCCACCGAAGGCGCTGTACGCGATGAGTATTGTGGCGACCTGTCGATCATGTACTCATTTGGCCCGCCATTCGGTAAGCGCATTGTCACCCACGCCGACCTCCAGCGGATGGAGCTCAACCGGCGTGTCCTGCACCGCACCGCGCTGGATCACCTGGAAGCGTTGGCCAGCCGGGCCCAGTTCCACGGCCAGCCGCCGGCGTTGATGCTCTCCTTCGAGGGCCTTGAGTCAAGCCTGCTGCTCGCCGAGGCCTTCTGGGCCCGCATTCGGGCCGCGGTGCCCGGCGAGATCGTCGTTGGTGTGCCGGCCCGCGACGTGGTGATCGTGACCGGATCGCAGTCGGGTCCGGGCCTGGAGAAGGCGCGGCGCGCGGTCGACCGGGTGTTCTTCGCCGGTGACAACAACCTGCTCACGCGCCGCCTGCTCGTGCGCCGCGGCGGCGCGTGGGAGCCGTTTGACGGGGCACCCCGGCGCCACGTCGGCCGGCCCGTGCCACACCCCGGCGACCAACGCCCGCGCCAGTACCAGGAGCACCCGTCCTGGCCGCAGCAGCGGGTGCCGGTCTCGTCGATGCGTCCGATCAGCCCAATCGACCGGATGGGCCCGCGACCGGTACCCGGCCCTCGGCCGATGCCGACCGGGCCGGCGCCGGCTGGACCGACCCCGGTCGGCCCGGCGCCACTCGCCCCCGCGGCGGGACTGGGCGCCCATCGCGCGGTGCCGCACCAGCCGGCCCGGGGATACGAGCCCTACCCCGCTGACGCCGCGCCGCGTTCGGCTGTGCCGTACGGGCCGATGGCGAAGCCCACCTACGGCGGCGATGACCGCCGAGCGCCGGCCCAGCCGACCTCGTCGGTGCCGTACTCCTCGGTGCCCTACTCCAGCGTGCCGTACTCGGCCACCCCGTACTCGGCCACCCCGTACTCGGCCACTCCGTACTCGGCCCAGCCGTACTCGCCACCGCCGTCCCGGCCGTACTCCCCGGCGCCGTACTCGGCCAGACCGTACTCGGCGCCGCCGGCTTCGCCACCGCCGTATTCGGCCCCGCCGGCCCAGACGTACGCGGCGCAGTCGGCTCAGCCGTACCCGGCCCCGCCGGCGGCTTCGGCGCCGCCGTACTCCGACCCGGACCGGTCGCCCGCTCCGGTCTACCCAGCGTCCTGGGGCGCGAGCCCCGACGCGGCCCCGGTCCGTCCGGGCTGGGACGGCCGCACCGGCGCCAGGGCTCGGTTCTCGAGGTAGGTGCCGAGCCACCGGTCGAGCTCGGCGAAAAGGTGGGCACGCGCCGCCGGCGGCGACAGCGTGAGGTCATGTTTGCCGCCCTCGACCCGGACGATGGTCACGTGCCGGCCCAGACCCGGACTCCACCGGACCATGTCGGCCACGTCGAGCACGGCGTCGGCGTGGTGGGCGGCTTCGGTGAACCGACGACCGCGATAGGTGCGGGCCGAACAGGCGACGAGCACCGGAACGTCGATCGCGAGCCCGCCCTGCACCCGTCGGTGGGCCTCGGCGATCGCGCGGACCCAGCCGGCCTTGATGGGGTAACCGTCCAGCGGCTTCCACGCCAGGTCGTAATGCCACTCGCCGTCGTGGTCGCGGTGCAGGCTGCGGCCGTAGACCGTGCCGAGACGCTGCGGCATGGTCGCGTACGGGCGGCGCCGACCGACCCGCTGCACCATCCGGCTCAGCCCGCGCCGTACCACCCACGACTCCCGGAAGTCGAAGAACGGGCTGTTGAGGAACAGGGCCTGCACGCGACCCTGCCCGCGCCGGCGGTTGGCCCACAGGGCCGCGACCAGCCCGCCGGTGGAGTGGCCGTTGAGCAGCACGGTGTCGTGCCCGTCCTGGTCGCGGATGATCCGCACGGCCTCGTCGACCTCCGGGAAGTAGTCGGTGATGTCCCGGCAGAAGTTGGGCGTCTGGTGCGGTCGCAGGCTGCGGCCATGCTTGCGTAGGTCAACCGCGTAGAAGTCGTACCCGCGCTCCACGAAGAAGTCGGCCAGGTGCGTCTGGAAGAAGTAGTCGACGAAGCCGTGCACGTACAGCACCGCCCGGGAGGTTGGCTCGGCGGCGCGGCGACGGATCAGGGTCGCCACCACCTCACCCTCGTCGTCGGGCTCGAGCACCAGGGGCATCCGCTCGTACGGCGCCCCGAGCAGGTCGGTCTCCACGCCTGCGAACCTACCTCGTTGGCGGGCAGTTGCCCGAGCTGGCGAGAGAAACCGGGTTGGAACCAGGAGCGTCCATAACAGATCGTCGATGACGGCGCCAGGTTGCGCACAGCCACCCCTCGTCATCCACAGATCTCGCCAACGACCGCCGCGGCGGCCCGGGGCCCGACACGCTGGACCGGCACAGAGGCGTCCAGTGTGGACTTAGGAGGCATGGAGAGATCATGTTCGACACGTACATCACCGTCGTCGGAACGGTGCTGACCCGGCCGGAGTGGCGGCGAACCACCAACACCAACACGCTCGTGGCGAGCTTCCGCATCGCGTCCAACTCGCGCCGCTTCGACAAAGGCACCGAGTCCTGGGTCGACGGTCCCAGCTTGCGGGTCCGGGTGAACTGCTGGCGTCGCCTCGCCGAAGGCGTCGCCGGGTCGGTCATCGTGGGCGACCCGGTCATCGTGCACGGGCGGATGTTCACCCGGGACTGGAAGAACGACAAGGACGAGCTGCGCACCTCCTACGAGCTGGAGGCGATCACGGTCGGCCATGACCTGTCCCGGGGGCAGGCCCGGTTCGAGCGGTTGAAGCCGACCACGGCGACCAGCGCGATCGAGGACGCTGACGCCGAGATCCGGGTCGGCGGCGAGCCGACGGAGAGCGTTGACGGGCTCAACGCGGCCCGGGTCGACGAGTTCGCTGACGAGGGCTTCGACGAGTTCGGTGATCGCTTCGGCAGCTCCGCGCCGATCGACCCGGCGTTCGAGGCGAGGGAGGTGCTGCGCCAGGCCGGCCTCGACGGCGAGGC
>JBLNGJ010000329.1:0-8932 GCA_050264675.1 Micromonosporaceae bacterium | reverse complement strand
CCGGTGCCGGCGGCGCGGCGGTGTCGCCACCGTCAACGGTGGCTTCGGCAGCGGCCCCGGCGAAATCGTCCACTGAGGACGCACCGGGCCGTGGCCGCCGGCTCAGCCACACCGCCTCCCCGGCGAGCACGAGCGCGCCCAGCCCAGCCGCCGGGGCCAGCGTGGCGGCGACCCGTGGGTCGGCGACCGCGGTCACGATGACCAGTTGCACCAGCGTGGCCACGCTGGCCAGCAGCGCCGCCGCGAGGGCCGGCCGGTGCAGGTCGGAGTTGCGCGCCAGCCGGGCCATGGCCCCGGTGGTGGCCGCGCCGGAGACGAAGCCGCCGGCGAGCCCGGCCATCGGCAAGCCCCGGCGCGGGCCGAGCACCCGAACCGCGACATAGCCCAGCCAGCCCAGGGCGGTGACCGCGACCACGAGTGTCCAGATGGTGCGCGGGTCGATGACCCCGTCGGGGCCCAGGTGCGCGTGTGGCACCAGGGGCAGCACGATGAACGCGACCACAAAGAACTTGAGCGCGTCGGTCATCTCGATATCGGTGATGTGCTCGCGCACGAAGCGGTGCAGCCGGTCGCGGGAGAGCAGCACCACGGCCGTGGCCACGCCGGCGGCCGCAGCCAGGGCGGGTCGAGTGACCGCGAGCCCGCCGAGCACGACGGCGAGCACCAGGGCAACCTCGGTGGTCAGCCCGGCGTCGGAGGCGGCGGTGCGGAAGTAACCGACGGCGACCAACGCACCGGCGCCGAGCACGGCCGCCGCGAGCACCGCGGGCGCGATCAACGCCGCGGCACAGCCGGCGAGCGCGGCCAGACCGAAGGTTCGTACGCCGGCCAGCGAACCACCCGCACTGCCGCTGCGTTCGCGTTCGGAGCCAATGAGCAGGCCGATGGCGAGCGCCACCGCGGCCGACTGCCAAGCGCTGCCCATCCCGACTCAGCGGGCGGGGTCCGGGCCGTCGGCCGGCACGGCCGGCGCCGGCACGGCCGATCCCGGCCGCGACGGAACGATCTGAGCGTGGATCTCGCTGGTGAGCTGGTGCACCGCCTTGATGATCCGGTCGGCCTCCACATTGGTCTGATAGTCGTGCACCGCCAGCTCGGAGGAGATCTGGTCGGCCCGCCGGGCCGCGATCAGCAGGATCGCGCCCTGTAAGGCGGCGAGGCAGGAAAGGATCAGGTTGAGCAGGATGAAGGGGTAACGGTCGAAGCCCTGCCGGCCGTTACCGATCATCCAGCCGGCGAGAAAGAGCAGTGCCCCGATGACGAAGCCCCAGGAACCCATGTACGAACGCAGCCGGTCGGCGGCGCGCTCGCCAATGCTGAGCTGATTCCCGGAACGTACGCCGGGGTGGTGCGGCCAACGGTTACGAAGCGGGCTCATGGCCGGTGACTGTATCGAGGGTGGGCCGACGCCGCAGCGCCCGCTCCGGCCAGAATGGTCGCCATGGGCTGGCTTGGGCTGCGCCATCCGATCATCGCCGCGCCGATGGCCGGGGGTCCCAGCACCCCGGCGCTCGTGGCGGCCGTCTCGGATGCGGGCGGCCTGGGCCTGCTCGCCGGTGGCTACCTCACCGCATCGGCTCTGGCCGAACAGATCCGTGCGGTGCGCTCGGTGACCGCCGCTACGTTCGGCGCGAACATCTTCGTGCCCGATCCGGCACCCGTTGACGCGGTCGCGCTCACCGCGTACGCCGAGCGCCTTGCCCCCGAGGCGCAGCGGCTGGGCGCCACGCTCGGGGCGGTCACCGGTGGCGATGACGGCTGGGCCGAGAAGGTCGAGGTGCTTCTCGCCGAGCGGGTGCCGGTGGTCTCGTTCGCATTCGGCTGCCCCGACCCGTCGGTGGTGGCCGCGCTGCGGGCCGGCGGAGCGACCGTGCTCATCACGGTCACCACGCCGCGGGAGGCGGCGGCCGCGGTCGGGCTGGCCGATGCGGTGGTGGTGCAGGGCTTCGAGGCGGGCGCACACCGCGGCGGGTTCACCGACGCCGACGGGGTGGGCGAGTACGGGGTGCTGGCATTGCTGCGCCTGGTGGCCCGGGTGACCGCACAGCCCCTCATCGCCGCCGGTGGCATCGCCGACGGTGCCGGCATCGCCGCGGCGCTCGCCGCAGGTGCGGTCGCGGCTCAGCTGGGCACCGCCTTTCTGCGCTGCCCCGAGGCCGGCACCGGCGACCTGCACCGGGCCGCGCTCGGGTCGGCCACACCATCGACGGCCGCCGAGACCGTCTTCACCCGGGCGTTCACCGGCCGGCGGGCGCGCGCCATCGCCAACCGCTTCCTCGCCGACCACTCGGCCGCGGCGCCGGCCGCCTACCCGCACGTGCATCAGCTGACGGCGCCACTGCGGGCCCAGGCTCGGGCGCGCGGGGACGCCGAGAGCCTCAACCTCTGGGCCGGCCAGGCCTACCCGCTCGGCACCGACCTGCCGGCGGCGCAACTGGTGCAGCACCTGGGCGCCGAGACCCGGGCCGCGCTCGCCGACGCGGCCGCGCGCCTGGACCAATGAGGACGGAGCCACCGGCCGACACGCGCCGCCCCGCCGAAGCGGTGCGGTACATTCCCGGGGGCACGACCGCGAGGGAGGGTGCGTGGTGCGTCGGCCGGCCGGCGGCCTCGGCCAGGTACTGACCGTGCCGAACCTGGTCAGCTTCGCGCGGCTGCTGGGTGTGCCGCTCTTCCTCTGGCTCTACCTCGTCGGGCATCAGTACGGCTGGGCCGTGGTCGTGCTCTCCGTCGGCGGGGCGACCGACTGGGTCGACGGTTACCTGGCCCGCCGGCTCGGTCAGGTGAGCCACGTCGGGGAGCTACTGGACCCGCTGGTGGACCGCCTCTATATCTTGGCCACGCTGATCGCCCTGACCGTCGGCCAGGTCGTGCCCTGGTGGTTCACCAGTGCGCTACTGGCCCGGGAGGCCGTGCTGCTGGGCGGCCTGGCGGTGCTGCGCCGGCACGGGTACGGCCCACCGCCGGTGCACTACCTCGGCAAGGCCGCGACGTTCATCCTGCTCTTCGCGTTCCCGACGCTGCTGCTGGCGCACACCAACCCGGGCGCGGCCTGGTGGGCGTACCCGAGCGGCTGGGCCCTGGCCTGGTGGGGGATCGTGCTCTACTGGTTCGCCGGTCTGCTCTACGTTGTCCAGGTGGCCTCCGTTGTACGGGCGCGCCGCCCGGTGACCGGAGCGCGCCGGCCATGAGCACCGCACCAGAGCCGAGCGGGTCGGCGCACACGCCGGACATGCTGCTCCAGCTCTTCCGCGACCCGCTCGAGCCGGGCTACGCCGACGCTGCGGCCCGCCGCGCCGCCCGGCAGGCCGCGGGTGAGCCGCCGTCGCGCTGGCGCCAGCGGGGCGCGGCACTCCTGCGTACGGCGACCCTTATCGCCACCGGGTTCCTGCTCGCGGTCGCCTACCGCCACGCCGTCGCGGCGGCTCCCGACCGCACCCAGGCCCAGGCCGGTTTGGTCGAGGAGGTGCACGCGGCGCAGGCCCGCACCGACGAGCTGCGCCGGCAAGCCGACGACGTACGCGACCAGGTCAACCGGCTGCAGGAGAGCACGCTCGGCGGCTCCGCCGAGGAGCTGCGCCGGGTGCGCGACCTCTCCGCGGCGACCGGCCTAGCCAAGGTGACCGGTGACGGCGCGGTGGTCCGGCTGACCGATGCGCCGGCGCCGATCGATCCGACGACCGGACGGCCGGCCGACGCCGCGGCCGAGCGGGTGCTCGACCGGGATCTGCAGAACGTAGTCAACGGCCTGTGGAGCTCGGGGGCCGAGGCCATCACGCTCGGCGGGCAGCGGCTGACCGCCACCTCGACGATCCGGGCCGCCGGCGAGGCCATTCTGGTCGACTTCCGGCCGGTGACCAGCCCGTACGAGATATTGGCGATCGGCCCGGCCGATCTTGCGCAGCGCTTCAACCGCACGTCCGCGGCGGCGGACATGCGTGGCCTGGCCGACCGGTACGGGTTGGGTTTCTCGGTGCGGCCGGCGACCGACCTCGTTCTCCCGGCGGCCGGCGGAGAGACCTCACTGCGCTACGCCCAACCCGTTTCGCCCGGCACCCCGACACCACGGTAGGTGGCAGATGATCGCCGTACTCGCCCTGATCGCCGGCGTCGTGCTCGGCCTGGTGCTGGAACCGACCGTGCCGATCGGGTTGCAGCCCTACCTGCCGATCGCGGTGGTGGCGGCCCTGGACGCGGTCTTCGGCGGCATCCGGGCCCGTCTGGACGGCGTCTTCGACGACAAGCAGTTCGTCATCTCGTTCGTCTCCAACGTGCTGGTCGCCGCGTTCATCGTCTACCTGGGCGACCAGCTCGGAGTGGGTGGGCAGCTCTCCACCGGTGTCGTCGTGGTGCTGGGCGTACGCATCTTCGGCAACGTCGCGGCGATCCGCCGTCACCTGTTCCGGGCCTGACGATGACCGACGACGCGCTTTCCTCAGCGGAGGAGGCAGAGTGACCGACGACGCGCTTTCCTCAGCGGAGGAGGCGGAATGACCGAGCCGACCATCGAACCGGGTCCGCCGACGCCGTCGACCTCGCGGCGCCAGCGGGTCACCTCGGCCAGCGCGGTGATCGGGCTGCTCGTCGGCCTGCTCGCCTTCGCCATCGTGGTGCAGGTGCACAGCAACAGCCAGGGTTCCCAGCTCAGCACGGCCCGCCAGGACGACCTGGTGCGCATCCTCTCCGACCTGACCGCACGCGAACAGCGCCTGCGGGTCGAGATCGCCAAGTTGGAGCAGACCCGCAGCCAGCTCAGCTCGGGCGCGCAGGGCCGCGAGGCGGCGCTCGCCGAGGCCCGCCGGCGGGCCGAGGAGCTGGGCATTCTCGCCGGTACGCTCGCCGCGCAGGGACCCGGACTGCGCATCCACTTGGTGCCGGGGGAGCGGGGGCTGCCGGCCACCACCGTGCTGGAGGCGATCGAGGAGCTGCGCGGGTCAGGCGCCGAGGCGATGCAGATCAGTGGCGGTGATGGGCATGCCGTGCGCATCGTCGCCTCGACGGCTTTTGTGGACGGCGCCGCCGGACTGGTGGTGGACGACCAACCGCTCGCCGTCCCGTACACCATCACCGCGATCGGCCCGTCGCAGACGATGCGCACGGCGCTGACCATCCCCGGCGGGGCCGTCGACTCGGTCCAGCACGACGGCGGTACGGTGAGCGTCGACGAACCGGACGAGGTGCACGTTGACGCCCTGTACACCGGCGGCGAGCTGCGTTACGCCCAACCGGTTCCGTGACCGCGAGCCCGTGACCGATCCAGGGAGAGCCGTGATTCCCGAAGACCTGCGCTATACGTCCGAGCACGAGTGGATCGCCCCGCGCACGGGCGGCTCGACCGTCCGGATCGGCATCACCGACTTCGCCCAGGACGCGTTAGGTGACATCGTCTTCGTGCAGCTGCCCGAGGCGGGCACGGCGGTTCAGGCCGGCGAGACGTTCGGAGAGGTCGAGTCGACCAAGAGCGTCTCCGAGGTGTACGCGCCGATCAGCGGCACCGTGGTGGCACGCAACGACAAGGTCGCCGAGAGCCCGGAGCTGATCAACTCTGACCCGTACGGTGCCGGCTGGTTGATCGAGATCGACCCGGCCGAGGACGCCGACCTGACCGGCCTGCTGGACGCGGCGGCGTACGCGGCCCTGACCGGCCAGGCCTAACCCCGTGAGTCAGCCGGATCACGTCACCGCGTCGCCGGACTACGGCGACTCCCAGCATTACGATGCGCACTATTTTCAGTGGCAGGACACCAGCATCGACCTCAAGACTCGCGGCAAGGTCAGCAGCTTCAAACCCTACGTGCGACCGACCGATGTCCTGCTCGACTTCGGATGCGCGGGCGGTAATCTGCTGGCCGGTCTTCCCGCCGCGCGGCGCATCGGCGTGGAGATAAACGACCTGGCCCGGGCGGCGGCGGTCGAGCGGTTCGGCATCGAGGCCTACCGCACGCTGGCCGAGGTCCAGCCCGGAATTGTCGATGTCGCCATCACGAACCACACCCTGGAGCACCTGGCGTCGCCGTACGAAGCTCTGCTGCAGCTCAGACCGGTGTTGAAGCCGGGTGGCAAGCTCGTCATCATCGTGCCGATCGACGACTGGCGAGCCCAGAAGCGGTGGTATCCGGGCGACATCAACCGCCATTTGTTCACCTGGACGCCGCTCAATCTCGGCAACCTGCTCGACGAAGCCGGATATGTCGTCGACCACCAGCAGATAATCCGCCGGACCATCATGCGGGGATTCGAGATCTATGCGCGGCTGCCCCGACGATTGTTCACGTTCGTACGGTGGTTTTATTCGGTCGTGCGCCACCGTCAGCACCTGCTGATGGTCGCCCACGTCAAGGACTGATCCGGCTCCGATCGGTGCGTGCGCGCGTGTTAACCACGGGTGGTCATCACCACGGCGTCACCATACCCGCGCGTCCGGTTGACCCTGCCTTCTGGCCGTGGCTAGGCTCGCCGGAGTCGACCGTGAACGACGGCCGGCATCCGAACACGGCCAGCCACTCCGCTCGCCCGGCGGTCGCCTATTCGCGCCCCTGCCGCCGCTACTGATCCGTAAGGTGGTCCAATGACGCGCCCAGACGACGAGTACCCACCGCTCGACGTCACCTCGACGCTGCACATGGGCTCCCTCGACGAGGTCTTGGAGGGCACCGACGCCGACGTCGTGCCCAGCCGGGTGGCGGGTTCGCTGCCGCCGGGCATGGCGCTCCTGGTGGTGCGGCGCGGACCCAACGCCGGCGCCCGGTTCCTGCTCGATCACGACATCACGACCAGCGGACGCCACCCCGACAGCGACATCTTTCTCGACGACGTCACGGTCTCGCGCCGGCACGCGGAGTTCCACCGGGCCAGCGGCATCTTCACGGTGCGCGACGTGGGCAGCCTCAACGGCACCTACGTCAACCGGGAGCGGGTCGAGTCAGCCACCCTGAGCAACGGCGACGAGGTGCAGATCGGCAAGTTCCGGCTGGTGTTCATCGCCGGGCCGAGGCCGGACGACGTTGGGTGACCGACGGTGACCCGCACCGGCGGGTGAGCCTGAACGGCGGGTGAGACAGTGACGGCGGTGCGGTGACAGCCGCGGAGGCGGCGGCCCGGGGGGTGCCAACCGACCAGACGACGATGAGCATCGGCGAGGTGCTCACGCGCCTGCGGCCCGACTTCCCCGACATCACCATCTCCAAGCTGCGCTTTCTCGAGGCTGAGGGCCTGGTCGAGCCCTACCGGGCGGCCTCGGGCTACCGGCGCTACACGCCCGACCACCTGCTCCGGCTGCGCTACGTGCTCACCGCTCAACGGGACCGGTACCTGCCACTGCGGGTGATCCGGGAACAGCTGGAGGCCTACGACCGGGGCGACAAGGTGCTCGGCCTCTCCACCGTCGCCACCGCGCTGACTCCGACCAGCCCTGCCCCCGCGCCACCCGATGCAAGGCCAGCCACCCCGACCCCTGGGCCGGCGTTGTCTGGACTGAGAAGTCACGCGACGCAGGAGCGAGCGACGAGGGAAGACAACGCCCCAGAGGCCCAGGGGTCCGCGCGAGCGGAGCGAGCGCCAGCTGGCTCAGCTCGGCTTTCCCGTGCGCAGCTGGCGGAGCGGTCCGGGCTGGCCGAGTCGGGGCTGACGGAGCTGGAGCAGTACGGCCTGCTGGCGGTGGGCCCGGCCGGCTACTACGGGCCGGAGGCGCTGACCATCGCCCGGATCGCCGCCCAGCTGGCCGAGTACGGGCTGCAGGCCCGCCATCTGCGCCCCTATCGGGCCACCGCCGACCGGGAGGTCGGGCTGCTGGCCCAGCTGGTACCGCCGCTGGCCCGGCACGGCGGTGCTGGCGGCCGGGTGCGGGCCATGCAGACCGTCCACGAGCTCGCCGCGCTCTGCGCTCAGCTGCACGCAGCGCTGGTGCGGGCCGGGCTCCGCCAGGTGCTGGGGCCCTGATCCCACGGCGGCAACCGGCTCCACTCGCGTGTACCGTGCAAAAGAGAAGGCGAGTCACGACCGGAGGCGTTGGTGCGAGAGCTGAGCGTGGTCGGGGTACGGGTCGAGCTGCCCAGCAACCAGCCGATCGTGCTGCTGCGCGAGGTGGAAGGCGATCGCTATCTGCCGATCTGGATTGGCGCGGTCGAGGCTACCGCGATCGCCTACGAGCAGCAGGGTGTCAAGCCGGCCCGGCCGCTTACTCACGACTTGTTGCGAGATGTTCTCGCGGCGCTCAAGGCGCCGTTGCACGCGGTCGAAATCATGGAGATGAAGGAGAACATCTTCTACGCGGAACTCGTGATCGGCGACGGGATCCGGGTCTCGGCCCGACCCAGCGACTCGATCGCGCTGGCACTACGGGTCGGGGCGCCGATCCGCTGCGCCGATCAGGTGTTGACCGAGGCCGGCATCGTCATACCGGACGAGCAGGAGGACGAGGTCGAGAAGTTCCGGGAGTTCCTCGACCACGTGTCGCCGGAGGACTTCGAGAGCAAGTAGGACACTCGCACCCTGGGTAACCCTCAACCTAAGGTTGAGAGTTTGCGACACGCCGTCTCGTGGACTCGGTTGTCGTTGACCGACCCCTTGCCTCGGCATACCTTGGGAAGTGTCTCCGTTGTAACTCCACCGTTGTGCTCCGCTCGGGCACCTCGGCTTCCCTGAGGAGTTGCACGCAACACGGAGCGGACGACGGAGGTTGACGTGACCAGGAACGGCGACGAGACGGCGATGACCGCCGACCAGAGCGCTTCCCGGAAAGCTGCCGCGACGGCTGACGAGCAGGGGCTGCTCTTCGACGACGACGTCTCCCCGCTCCCGCAGGACGCTGGTTACCGTGGCCCCACCGCCTGCAACGCAGCCGGCATCACCTACCGCCAGCTCGACTACTGGGCCCGGACCGGCCTCGTCGAGCCCACCGTTCGAGGGGCCCACGGCTCGGGCACCCAGCGGC
>JBLNGJ010000328.1:0-16086 GCA_050264675.1 Micromonosporaceae bacterium | reverse complement strand
GCGGTGATGCCGGCGGCGGCCGGTCAGCGCTGACGCCCTCGCCAGTCGTGAGCGTCCTACATCGGGGTCAGCGTGGCGAGGAAGTCGATCACGGCCTTGACCGCGGGCTGGTCCTTGTCGTTGCAGTCATCGAACTTGACCGAGGCTTCGCCGACCGCAACCGTGTAGAGGAAGGTGTCGGCGCAGGAACCGCTGCTCGCCGGCGGCCGCTGCGCGAGCATGTTCGGATCGCTCACCAGGTGACCGAGCTGGGCCATCTGGTCGGCGGTGAGCTGACCCCGCTGGGATGCGCCACTGCGCTTGTCGGTGTAGGCCCAGGAGCCGTCGGGCATCACGGTGAGCACCTGGTTGACACCGGCGAAGCCACCGCTGCGGGTGATCGTCACTTTGTCCATGGCCTTGTTCGGGGTCGTCGGCCCGGATGTTGCGGGCCCACCAGTGCCCGGGCCCGCCTGGGCGCAGCCGGCCAGGGCAACAACAACGGTAACTGCGGTCAGGGCACACCAGCGCCAGCTACGCATGACATCGCATCCTTCGTCCGATCGGGCCACCCGGATGCGGATCTCACATCGGCGTGGCGTCCTCGATGGCTGTTATGACGGCGACGACCGCGGGATGGTTCCCCACACTGCCGCACCACATCAACCGAGTTCGCTGTGATCCCCACGTGATCTCGTAGAGATACCCATCCGAACAAACCCCAACCGAGGTCGAGGCGGCGGCCTGGCGGGCCAGTGCCGGGTCGGTAAGGGACTGGGCCAGGCGTTGGCGCTGGAGCTGGCTCATCTGCCCGCGCCGCACCGTGCCGGCACGGCGGTCGGTGAACGTCCAGGCGCCATCGGCGCTGATCGCAACGCTCTGCATCACCCCGGCGAACCCGCCACTGCGCTGCATCGTCACGGTGCCGGTCAGCGACGTTCCGGTCCGTCCGGCCGGCGCGGGTGGCGTGGTGGCCGGCGCTGCGGCCGGCGTCGACGCCGGCCCAGGACTCCCCGGGCCGTTGGTCGCGCCGGTGTTCCGGGTGCCCTCGATCGCCGGCGGGCCGCAGGCCACGAGGATCAGCGGCAGGGCAGGGGCGGCGACCGTGACGACCGCGCCGGCCGCCCGGCCCGGCACCGTCAGCCATCCAGATGTGTACCGCATTCCGCCATTCTGCCCCCGACGGTGAGCACGCCGGCAAATCCGCCACGTCGCAGCGCCACACCAGGGCAGACTGGTGTGCCATGAACGGCCTGCTCGACGCCTGGCGAACGGCGCTGCCAGTGTCGGTGCCCGTCGGCGCGGCCCACCGCGCCGGCGAGCAGCTGCTGGCCCGCTGGGGTGAGCCGCAGCGCCACTACCACACCGTCGATCACCTCGCCGCGGTGCTGCACGTCGTCGACGAGCACCATCACCTGGCTGCCGACCCCGACGTGGTGCGCCTGGCGGCCTGGTTCCACGACGCCGTCTACAACCCGCACCGGGTTGACAACGAGGAGGCCAGTGCCCTGCTGGCCGAGGCGACGCTGCCGGAGCTGCACGTCGGCCCGGCCCGGGTGGCCGAGGTGGCCCGGCTGGTCCGGCTCACCGCCGGGCACGACCCGGCGCCCGGTGACCACAACGGTGGCCTGCTCACCGACGCCGACCTGGCGATCCTGGCCAGCCGGCCGGAGGTGTACCGGGCCTACACGGTGGCCGTCCGGCGCGAGTACGCCCACGTACCCGACACCGCGTTCGCGGCCGGGCGCGGCGCCGTGCTGGAGAACCTGCTCAGCCTGCCGCGGCTCTACCACTGCCGGCAGCTACGGGAACGCTGGGAAGCGACCGCCCGCCACAACCTCGCCACCGAGCTCACGCTCCTGCGCACCACCCACCCGTGCGCCTGACGCTCATGATCGGAGAGATCGTGGGGTTGGCCGGACGCGGCGCAGGCTGGCCGCGTACAGCAACCGGACGATGTCGCGGCTGCTGACCACCCGGGCGCCGAGCCAGACCGCCAACCGGAAGCGGTCGGCCGGCAGGTCGTAGTGATCGCGGTCGAACCCGCGCCGGGGCACGCCCAGCAGCTCGGCGAAGGCGTGCAGCTCGACCAGCGCGATGTCACTGATCAGGTGTGACCACAGCCGACCGCGGGCAGGCCAGGCCGGCGGGTCGATGTAGAGCACCGGGTTAGCCTGCCAGATGTGGGCATCGACGTAATCTCTGAGCTGCTGGCCGCGCTGCCGGCGGGGACGGTGCTGACCGACCCCGACCTGCTGCGCTCGTTCCGCCGCGACGAGGCGGACCTGTGCCCGGCCGGCGAGCCGGCGGCGGTGGTACGGCCGAGGAGCACCGCCGAGGTGGCGACGGCCGTCCGGATCGCGGCGGCGCACCGTACCCCCGTGGTAGCGCAGGGCGCGCGGACGGGCCTGGCCGGGGCGGCCAACGCCATCGACGGCGGCCTGGTGCTCGCGCTGACCGCAATGGACCGCATCCTCGAGGTCGACGCGGCGAACCGGCTCGCCGTGGTGCAGCCGGGTGTCCGCAACGCCGAGCTGGCTCGCGCCGCCGCCGCGTGCGGCCTGCGCTACCCGCCCGACCCGGGCTCGTGGGAGACCTCGACCATCGGCGGCAACGTGGCCACCAACGCCGGCGGCATGTGTTGCGTCAAGTACGGCGTCACCGCCGAGTACGTGCTCGGGCTCGAGGTCGTGCTGGCCGACGGTGAGACCCTCCGATGTGGACGGCGTACCCGCAAAGGCGTGGCCGGTTACGACCTGACCCGACTCTTCGTCGGGTCGGAGGGAACCCTCGGGATCATCACCGAGATCACGCTCGGACTCCGGCCGGCCACCGCGGAGGCCCGTACCCTCGCCGCGCTCTTCCCATCGGTGCCGGCGGCCGGCGCCGCCGTCGCGGCGATCACCGCATCGGGCGCCGTCCCGAGCCTGCTCGAGCTGCTCGACGCCGTCCACCTGCGGGCCGTCGAGGCGCACAAGCCGATGGGCCTGCCCGCCGACGCGGCCGCGCTGCTGCTGGCCGGCGTGGACTCGGCGGCCGGGGTGGACTCGACCGCCGGCACCGACGCCGAGCTCGATCGGATCGCCGAGTGCTGCCGGAGTGCAGGCGCGACCGAGGTGCACGTGGCGAGCGACCCGGCCGAGGCCGAGGCGCTGCTGATGGCGCGCCGGTTGGCCCACCCGTCGATGGAGCGCTACGCCGCCGCCGAGTTCCCGGCCGGGGACGGAGCATTGATCATCGACGACGTCGCGGTACCGGTGTCCCGCCTGGTGGAGCTGCTCGACGGCGTCGCGTCGATCGCCGCCGAGCACCGGGTAACCATCGGCGTGGTCGGCCACGCGGGCGATGGCAACATGCACCCCAATATCGTGGTCGACCGCCGCGATCCGGCCAGCCTCGAGCGGGGCCGCCGGGCCTTCGACGCGATCATGGCGTTGGGCCTCGAACTGGGCGGTACGTGTACCGGCGAGCACGGGGTCGGCCTGCTCAAGCGGGACTGGCTCGCCCGCGAGTTGGGCCCGATCGGGCTGCGCGTCCACCAGACGATCAAGAATGCCCTCGACCCGTTGGGCATCCTCAACCCCGGCAAGGTCCTCTAGGGACGGTCAGCCGCGGGCCCTGACACTGCGCACGTCGGCCGCACCCAGCCGGGCGGCGGCCGCGGCGAGATCGTCGGTCATCCGCTGCGACTCTCGCTCGGCTTGCACCCGGGCCAGATAGTGGTTCACCTCACGGGTGCGGCGGGCCGCGTCCCAGTCGAGCACCGAACCGAGCAGCGCAGCGGCCGACTCGGCGCTCTGCCCGCCCCGGTGCGGGGTCTCGATGGAGATGTGGGTCCGGCGGGTCAGCGCATCGTCGAGGTGCAACGCTCCCTCGGCCATGGCCGCATATACGATCTCGGCCCCGAGGTACTCGGGCGCGCCCGGCAACGGTCGACCCAGCTCGGTGTCGGCACCGGCGAGGTCGAGCACCTCCAGCGCGACCGAACCGTAGCGCTCGAGCAGATGCTCGACGACGCCCACCGAGACACCGTGGCGCCGGGCGACGTCGGCGCGGTTGGTCCACAGTCGACGGTAACCATCCGCGCCGAGCAGCGGCAGCCGGTCGGTGGACGAGTTCGGCACCTGGGCGCCCAGCCGGCGGGCGGCATGGTCGACGACGTCGGCCGCCATCACCCGGTAGGTGGTGAGCTTGCCACCGGCCACGACCATCAAGCCGAGCATCGGTTCGACCACGGCGTGCCGACGCGAAAGCCCCGAGGTCGACTCGTCCTCACCGGCCAGCAGCGGACGCAGGCCGGCGTAGACGCCCTCGATGTCCGATGTGGATAGCGGTCGATCCAGCACGGTATTGACGTGACCGAGCAGGTAGGCGATGTCGGCCGCCGACGCGGCGGGATGGGCCCGGTCCAGGCGCCAGTCGGTGTCGGTGGTGCCGATGATCCAGTGCCCACCCCAGGGCAGCACGAACAGCACCGAGCGTTCGGCCCGCAGCACCAGCGCGGCCTCGCCGGAGATGGCCGAACGGGGCACCACGATGTGCACGCCCTTGGAAGCCCGCACCCGCAGGCCGGAGCGCACCGGCCCGTCACCGTTGGCGGAGAGCATCTCCGAGACGTCATCGCTCCACACGCCGGTGGCAGCGATCACCGTACGGGCGGCCACATCGAACCGCTCGCCCGACTCCAGGTCCTCCACCGTCGCGCCGGTCACCTCGCGGGCCGACCGGCGGATGGCCGTCGCCCGGGTGCTGGTCACCACCGCCGCGCCGAGGCTCGCCGCGGTGCGGGCCAGGGCGACCACGAGCCGCGCGTCGTCGACCTGGGCGTCGTAGTAGCGGATGGCCCCGCCCACCGTGTCCTCGCGCAACGACGGGAAGAGCCGCCGGGCGCCGGCCGCGGTCAGGTGACGGTGCATCGGCATGCCGCGACGGCCGCCGAAGAGCCCGGCAAATGCGTCGTAGAGCGCCACCCCGGTGCCGTAGTACGCCCGCAGGGCCGGGGCCGGCCACCCCCCGGCCGGCAGCGGCACCAGGAACGGCACCGGCCGGACCAGGTGCGGTGCGAGTTGGGTGGCGAGCAGGCCACGCTCCCGCAGCGCCTCGTGCACCAGGCCGAAGTCAAGCTGCTCCAGGTACCGCAGGCCACCGTGGACCAGCTTGCTCGACCGCGACGACGTGCCGGCCGCCAGGTCCCGCGACTCGACCAGGGCCACCGAGAGCCCGCGGGCGGCGGCGTCGAGGGCGGTGCCGGCGCCGGTCACCCCGCCGCCGATCACGAGCACGTCGAAGAGGTCGCGCTCCAGCCGCGCCCGGTCCGCCTCGCGCCGCCGAGGGGAAAGGCGCGCGGCCGCGTAACGGGACACGGACGGATCGCGTACGGACCAACGGTACAAGCCGCCGGCCTGGTCCTCGGCGCCCCCCGTGAAAGGTGGGGCACCGTATTAACGCCTGGGCGTTAATACGGTGCCCCTCCTTTCACCCGCGGCCGGCCTAGGGTGTGGGCATGCCGCTCCCGCCCCCGGCGCCACCCCCGGCTCGGACCGCGAGCACCGTGCTCGCCGTCGGCACCGTGCTGGTGGGCGTGTGGATCGTCGCCGCCACGGCGACGTTGCAGGGTCTGATGTGGCTGGTCGGCGAGGTCGTCCTGGCCACCACCGGCCGCGGCGCCCCGATCACGATCTACCTGGTGGCGGCCTGGGTGCAGGCCTTCCTCGTGGTCGCCCCGGCCGGCCTGCTGATCGTGCTGGCCCGGATCTACGCCCCCGACGCGCTCGCCGTGCGGGCGAGCGCCCGGGCCTGGCTGTTGGCCGGCGTCGCCACGGGTCTGCTCGGCACCGCGCGGGCGTTGCCGGTACAGCACAACGAGGGTGAGCTCGGCCTGACCGTGCTCGTGGCCGGGGCGGCAGCGTTGCTGATCATGCGGCTGCAGGTGGCCGAGAACGCTCCCGACCCTCAGCTCGCCCCGCAGGCGGCGGCCCTGCGGCGCACCGCCACCGGCTTCGGTCTCGCCGCCGGCATCGCCGTGCTGATCCCCTGGCTGTGGGCCGGGGCGCTGGGCGGCATCGCGGAAACCATTGTCGCCTCGGCCGCCGCCGGCGCGACCGGTCTGCTGGCGGCAGCGATCCTGGACCGGGCGTTCTTCGCCGGCTTCGCCCACTCCCGGCCGCGCCAGGTGCTGGTCGGCGGGCTGGCCGCCGGGGTCACCCTCGGCGTGCTCGCGAGCGGGCTCGGCGGCGGCGCGCTCAACCTGGCCGAACTGCTCGTGTTGCCGCCGCTCGGGTTGGTGGCCGGCGCGCTCGCCGCGGCCACCAACCCGCTGCCGCGCGGCTGGTTCTCGTACGCCCGGGGACGCGGGCGGGGAGCCAAGCCGGCGTTGTCGGCGGCGACCGTGACCGCCCTGGTCGGCGTCGCCGCCGCCGGGCCGCTGATCCTGGTCGACCCCGAGGAGGCCTCGCTGGTGCTGGGCCCGCACGACGTCGGGTTCTGGGCCGCGATCGCCGGCGGGCTGAGCCTCACCGTGGCCGCGCTGTTGGCGCTCGGGTACGGGGTGCTGCTGCGCCCGGCGGCGGGGTCGAGCACGGGGTCGAGCCCGGGTCCGAGCCCGGGTCCGAGCCCGGGTCCGAGACCGGATCCGCGACCGGGTCTGCGGCCAAACGCGACACGATGGCTGCCCGCGGGCGTGGCGGCCGCCGTCGCGGTCGCGGCGGCCGGGGTCTACCTGGGTGCGGGCCAGCCCGGTTTCTTCGGCGACCGCCTCTTCGTGGTCATGGCCGAGCAGGCCGATCTGAAGGGGCTCGCTGCGATCACCGACCGACCGACCCGGCTGCAGGCCACCTACCAGCGGCTGGTCGACCAGGCCGAACGCAGCCAGGCGCCGTTGCGGGGGTCGCTGGCCCGGATGGGGCTGCGGTACCGGCCGTACTACCTGGTCAACGGCGTTCTCGTGGAGGGCGCCGGCCCGTTGCTGCGGCAATGGCTCTCCCGGCGCTCCGATGTGGACCGGGTGCTGCTCGACCAGCGGCTGCGGCCGTTGCCACGGCCGGCGCCGGTCAGTCACGGTGCCGACCCGCGCCCCGACGACCGTCCGCAATGGAACATCGAGCTGATCGGCGCCGACCAGGTGTGGCGAGAGTTCGGTGTGACCGGCGCGGGCATCGTCATCGGCACGTCGGACTCGGGCGTCGACGGCTCACATCCGGCCCTGGCCGAAGGCTTCCGGGGCGGCAACGATTCGTGGTATGACCCGTGGAACGCCACCACCGTCCCGACCGACCACGGTGGACACGGCACGCACACGGTCGGCTCGGCCGAGGGTCGCGGTGGCATCGGCGTGGCGCCCGGCGCCCAGTGGATCGGCTGCGTGAACCTGGACCGCAACCTCGGCAGCCCGTCGCGCTACCTCGACTGCCTGCAGTTCATGCTGGCGCCGTTCCCGCTCGGCGGCGATCCATGGCGCGACGGCCGACCCGAACGGGCCCCGCACGTGCTGACCAACTCGTGGGGTTGTCCGGATATCGAAGGCTGCGATCTGGACGCGCTGCGCCCGGCCACCGCGGCCCTGCACGCCGCCGGAGTGTTCGTGGTCGCCGCGGCCGGCAACACCGGACCGGGGTGCGGGTCGATCGACGATCCGCCCGCGCCCTACCCTGACGTGCTCACCGTCGGCGCGGTCGACCGGCACCGCGCGGTGGCCGGCTTCTCCAGCCGCGGCCCAACCGACGACGGCCGGATCAAGCCGGATGTGCTGGCCCCGGGCGTGGATGTGCTCTCCGCCTTGCCGGGCAACACCTATGGCGCCGAGGACGGCACCTCGATGGCCACCCCGCACGTGGCCGGCGTGGTGGCTCTGATGTGGTCGGCGCAGCCGCGGCTGATCGGCGCCATCGACGCGACCGCCCGGATCCTGCGCGAGACCGCGTCGGCGGTGACCATTCCCAACTCGGCGGACCAGTGCGGGAACCCGGCCGACGTGACCGGCGGCGGGCTCGTCGACGCGTTCGCGGCCGTCAGCGCGGCTCGGGCGCTCGGCTGAGCACGCTACCCTAGCTGGGTGAGCCTGCGACTGTACGACACGACGACCCGCTCGGTGCGGGACTTCACTCCGCTCACGCCCGGTCAGGTCGGCATCTACCTCTGTGGGCTCACCGTGCAGTCGCCCCCTCACATCGGCCACCTTCGATCGGCAGTCAACTACGACGTGCTGCACCGCTGGCTGATCCACCAGGGCTACCGGGTGCGCTTCGTGCGCAACATCACCGACGTCGATGACAAGGTGCTCACCAAGTCGGTCGAGGCCGAGGTGCCGTTCTGGGCGTTGGCCTACGCCAACGAACGCACCCTCGCCGACCACTACGCCCGGCTGGGTGTGCTGCCGCCGACGTACGAGCCGCGGGCGACCGGGCACATTCCCGAGATGCACGAGCTCATCGGCGAGCTCATCGCCGGCGGCCACGCCTACCCGGCCGAGGACGCCTCCGGCGATGTGTACTTCGACGTCGCGACGTTCGACCGCTACGGCGCGCTCTCCGGCCAGAAGCCCGGCGCCATGCAGGCGGCCGAGGACGGGCCGGCGCGGGCCAAGCGTGATCCGCGCGACTTCGCGCTGTGGAAGGGCGCCAAGGCCGACGAGCCGGCCGAGGCCCAGTGGCCTTCACCCTGGGGTCGTGGGCGGCCCGGCTGGCACATCGAGTGCTCGGCCATGTGCTGGCGTTACCTGGGCGCCGAGTTCGACATCCACGGTGGCGGGCTGGACCTGGTCTTCCCGCACCACGAGAACGAGGTCGCCCAGTCGCAGGCCGCCGGCCTGCCGTTCGCCCGGTTCTGGGTCCACCACGGGTTGCTCAACCTGGCCGGGTCGAAGATGAGCAAGTCGACCGGCAACATCATCGACCTGCCCTCGATCGAGGCGCTCGGCATCCGCCCAGTCGAGCTGCGCTACTACCTCGCCGGGCCGCAGTACCGCTCGGTCATCGACTATTCGGAGGACGCGGTGCGCGAGGCCGCCGCCGCCTACCGGCGGCTGGAGGGCTTCACCCAGCGGGCGTCCGAACGCGTCGGTGCCGGCCAGCCCGGGGTGTTGTGCGCCGAGTTCGCCGAGGCGATGGACGACGACCTCAACACGGCCAAGGCCCTGGCCGCGGTACACGACGTGGTGCGCGAGGGCAACGCGGCGCTGGCCGCGGGTTCCGACTCGGTCGTGGCCGGGGCGCTGGCGGGCGTACGCGGAATGCTCAACGTCCTGGGCCTGGACCCGTTATCTCCACAGTGGACCGCTGAACCGGGTGGCGAGCGGCAGCTGCGGGGGGTCGTGGACGCGCTCGTGGCCCTGGCGCTCGAGCAGCGCGCGGCGGCGCGTACCCGTAAGGACTGGGCGGCCGCCGACGCGGTCCGCGACCAGCTCAAGCAAGCTGGGGTCATCGTCGAAGACACTCCACATGGTCCACGCTGGACGATCGAGGGGCACTAAGCCATGCCGGGCAATTCGCAGCGGCGGGGGCGCCGAACCTCGTCGAAGAAGGGCGCCACCGTCGGCTCGGGCGGCAAGAACCGTCAGAGCCTGCAGGGCCGCGGACGCACGTTACCGGCCGACGAACGTCCGTGGCACAAGGGCTACTCAGGCACCGAGCCGGTGCCGGCCCGGACCGCGCGCAAGCAGGACAAGGAGCGGCGCACGGCGGCGACGGAGGGGCGGGCGCCGAAGGTCGGCGTGCCGGGAACGAAGGCGACCACCCGCTCGGCCCGCGCCGCGACGGCCCGGGTCGCCGGCGGACGGGCGACGATGGCCCGGGTCGCGCCGGGCCGGCGGGCGGCCGCGGCCAGGGACGCCCCGGAGCTGCTGGTCGGGCGGAACCCGGTGCTCGAGGCGCTGCGGGCGCACGTCCCGGCGACCGCGCTCTACCTGGCGCACGGCATCGAGATCGACGACCGGGTGGCCGAGATCGTGCGCGGGGCGGGCGATCGGGGCATCCCGGTGCTCGAGGTCAGCCGGGCCGAGCTGGACCGGATGACCGGCGGCGTGCTGCACCAGGGCGTCGGTGTGCAGGTGCCGCCCTTCTCCTACGAGCCCTTCGACGATCTGCTCGCCGCGGCCAGCGAGGCGCCCGCGCCGCTGCTGGTGGCGCTGGATGGCGTGACCGATCCGCGCAACCTCGGCGCGGTCGTGCGCTCGGCGGCCGGCTTCGGA
This sequence comes from Micromonosporaceae bacterium, assembly GCA_050264675.1. Classification (GTDB taxonomy): domain Bacteria; phylum Actinomycetota; class Actinomycetes; order Mycobacteriales; family Micromonosporaceae; genus JBLNGJ01. Next base: position 5,924 of record JBLNGJ010000328.1, on the reverse strand, counting down.
GCGCACGGCGTCTTCCTCGCCGAACGCCGGGCCGCCGGGGTTACCGCCACCGCATGGCGCACCTCGGCCGGTGCCGCCGCCCGACTGCCGATCTCGCGCGTGACGAACCTGACCCGGGCACTGAAGCAGTGCCAGGAGCAAGGTTTCCTCGTCGCCGGCCTCGACGCCGACGGGGCCACCCCGCTCTACGCCTTCGAGGCGGCGGTCGGACCGCTCGTGCTGGTCGTCGGCTCGGAGGGCCGCGGGCTGAGCCGGCTCGTCGGAGCCACCTGCGACCTGCGGTTGAGCATCCCGATGACCTCGGCGGTGGAGTCGCTCAACGCGAGCGTCGCCGCGGCGGTCGCCCTGGCCGAGATCGCCCGCCGGCGGGGCCTGGGGCCGCTATAACACGACCTTGTCGTTGCGCACCCGGTACGCCACCACGCTCGGCATCCGGGAGCGGAAGAGCCAGCTCTCGGAGTGGCACCGGAAGCACCCGGCGAGCTGGCCGACGTGGGTGCGCCGGCCGTCCGCGGCGACCAGGGCGATCCGGTGGCGCACCAGCCTCCGGCCGCCGCAGACCCGGCAGTGCTGGAGCTCGACCGTGACCGCGGTGTACGCGTACTGCCGCTCGGCGTAGCGGATCTGCTCGGTGTAGCGGGAGTCGAGGCGCAGCTGCGGGTTGCGCCGTGGGCTGAACACGGTGCCGCCGAGAACCGAGTCGGCGAACACGCGCCCAGCGTGCCCGGGCAGCCGGCGCCGGAGGCGGACGAACGTGTCGCCGCGGTGCTCGGCGAGCCAGTCGTCGTCGCCCTCGACCCGCCACTGCCGACGCGCGCCCATGCTTGCCAGTATGCGCGGGCGCGGCCCGGTGGCCAGGCCGGCCGAGCCCGCCAGGCCGTCAGGCAAAGATCGACATACATCATTGACTGCCGGCGCGGCGATTGCGACGATGGACGCGCCCCACCGGTCAACGTTTGAAGGAGACGTCATGCTCAGACGCGCTCTTGCCGTGGCGGTCGCCACCGTCGCCCTGCTCGCCGTCAGCGCCACGCCGGCCCACGCGATCGGCGGCGGCCCGAACACGCTGACCGTCATCGCGTACTACGACAGCCCGGCCAAGACCAACCTGATCGGCCAGCGGTGGTCCGGCTGTAACCAGCCCGCCGGCAGTTGGGGCAGCACCTCGTCCTACATCAACCTGTTCTTCCCACCCTGCTGACCGCTCGCCGCGAAGCGGGACGTGGCCGCCCGGGCAGCCAGGACTGACCGGACGGCGGTAGTGAGCTGCCACGCCGGTCAATACCTTGCTCCGGGGCCGGCCGACCGGGCCGGCCAGCATCCCGAACGCGGGGGGCGGACGTGGCCGACATCGACTACACGCTGGTGTTTGAAGGCGTCACCGCGGTGGCGACCCTCGCCGTGCCCATCGTCGTCGCGGTCATGGCCGGCCGGTTCAACGACCAGCTGAGGAAGTGGGAAGCCGGCCAGTGGCGCAACCAGGAGCTGATCAAGGCAAGGCTGGAGTACTACAAGCTCCTGATACCGAAGATGAACGACCTGATGTGCTACTACACGTTCATCGGGGCGTGGAAGGATCTCACGCCGCCGCAGGTCATCGACATCAAGCGGACGCTCGACCGCGAGTTCCACTGCGCGGTGCCGCTGTTCAGCGACGGCGTGCACGAGGCGTACGACCAGTTCATGTCGGTGTGCTTCGAGACGTTCGGCGCGTGGGGGCAGAACGCGAAACTGAGGACCGGTTACGGGCGCCGCAAAGAGGCCGCCGGCGCTGACTGGGACCCGGACTGGGAGCCGATGTTCAGCCTGGCCGCTGGCGACGACATCACCCGGCAGAGCCTTACCGACGTCCGCAAGCGCTACGAGACGCTCATGTCCGCGTTCGCCGGCGACATCGAGCTCAACGTGGCTCGTGGCCGATACGTCACCGCCGACGTGACCGCTGGCGCCCACTAACCGCCCGATCCCTGCGCGATCTTGGATGATTTCGGGGGCTATAGGCCCCACATTCATCCAAGATCTCGAGAAGGGTTCAGGGGGCGGGCGGGCCGAGCGAGACCGGCAGGGCCACCAGCCCGCGCAGCAGGGCGCTGTTCTCCCAGCGCACCTCCTCCGGTGGGATGGCCAGGCTCAGCCGGGGGAAGCGGGTGAGCAGCCGACTCAGCGCGATCTCGATCTGCATCTTGGCCAGCGGCACGCCCAGGCAGTAGTGGATGCCGTGGCCGAAGGACATGCTGCCGTGCGGGTGCCGGTCGAGGTCGAGCTGGTCGGCGTCGGGGAAGTGCCGGCTGTCGCGGTTGGCCGAGCTCCACGACAGCGCCAAGATCTGGTTGGCCGGGATGACCACGTCGCCCACCGGGATCTCGGCCGTGGTGAACCGGAACGTGCCCACGGCCGCGGCTGAGTCATAGCGCATCAGCTCGTCGACGGCGGCCGGCATCAGGCTCAGGTCAGCCTGCAGCTTGGCCAGCTCCTCCGGGTGCGTAAGCAGGTTGTAGACGGCATTCCCGAGCGAGTAGATGGTGGTGATGTGGCCGGCCACCACGAGGAAGAAGATCATCGACACGAGCTCGCCGTGGGTGAGCCGCTCGCCGTTCTCGGTCACCCGCACCAACTCGCTGACCATGTCGTCGCCGGGGTTGGCCCGCTTGGCTTCGATGAGCGCACTGGCGTACGCGACAACGTTGCTCGACGCCTGGGCCACGTCGTCCGGATCGTGGCCGGCGCCGACGAGCTTCGTGCCCCAGAGCCGGAAATCCTCGCGGTCAGGCTCCGGGATGCCGAACAGATCGCAGATCGTGGTGATGGGAATGCGCACGGCGTACGCGCTGACGATATCGACCTCGGGCCGCCCGGCGAACCCGTCGAGCAGCTCGTCGGCCACCTGCTCGATGCGGGGACGCAGCCGCTCCACCCGGTGCGCGGTGAACGCCTTGCCCACCAGCGCGCGCAGCCGGGTGTGCCGGGGCGGGTCGGTGTTGAGCATGTGGGTGGCCAGGTCTTCGTCGAACCCGACGCCGGCCTTGTCACCCTCCTCCTCGACCGGGAGGCCGGAGTGGAGGGCGAAGAGCTCGTTCATGCGCCGCCCATCCTTGCTCACCCGCGGATCCGAGACGAGCGCCCGGATCTCTTCATACCGGGTCACCAGCCACACCCTGGCTCCGTGGGCGAAGACGACTTCGTGCGCCGGGCCCATCTCGCGGAAATGTTGAAGGAGCTCGTACGGGTTCTGCATAAAGTCCACCGGCACGCGCTCAATAGGCGGAAGAATATCGACGTCCATGATCAGTGCTCCTAGCGGCAGAGAGGCGGTGAGATTCACGCCCCGATCGCCATCGGTGAGGAGAGGGTACCGCGATAGCAGCCACCATACAGCGACATTCACGAATTTCTTAGCTACCCGTTCATGGTGTGTCGCGGTCCCGTAGGATCGTTTGGCCGACAGATACCGACGCCTATATGAAAGCGGATCATCGCATGAGTGATGAAGCGACGGCTCCCAGCGCACCGACGGAGCAATCCCCGGCCGCCTCGCCCGGCCACCTGGGCGTGCTGGCGACCTGGCGGCAGACGTCCCGACCAGCCAAGGCGCTGCTGGCCGGCGTCTTCGTCAACCGGCTGGGCGGATTCCTGCAGATCTTCCTGGTCCTCTTCCTCACCCACCGGGGATATTCGTCGGGCCAGGCCGGCCTCGCGCTCGGTCTCTACGGCGCCGGAGCAGTCGTGGGCACGTTCGCGGGTGGGTGGCTCAGCGACCGGCTGAGCGCGCGGGCCGCAACCTTAATCAGCATGCTCGGGTCGGCGCTGCTGATCCTCTCCATCGTCTACCTCAGCAACTACCCCCTGATCCTGGTGGCCGTGGTCTTGGTGAGCGCGTTCGGTCAGCTCTACCGGCCGGCCGCGCAGGCCATGATCACCGAGCTGACGCCGCCGCATCAGCTGGTGATGGTGACCGCGATGTACCGGCTCTGCCTCAACCTGGGCACCACGGCCGCGCCGCTCATCGGGGTCGCTCTCGCGTCGGTCTCCTACAACCTGCTCTTCTGGGGCGAGGCCTTGGCCGCGGTAACCTACGCGTTGATCGCTTTCACCGCGCTGCCGGCTGGATCCCGACCGGCCGCGACGGCCGCCAAGGACGAAGGGTCGAGCCGCGCCAGCTACCTCCCGCTGCTGCAGGACACCCGGTTCCTGATCTTCCTCCTCGCCTTCCTGCTGTTGTGCATTGTCTATTCGCAGTACACAGCGGCATTGCCACTCGCCATTGTCGAATCTGGGTTGAGCACGTGGTGGTACGGCGCCGTGGTCACCCTCAATGCGCTCATCGTGGTGACGTGCGAGGTGGTCGCGACGAGGTGGGTGCAGACGTGGCCGCTACGACTCACGCAGATGAGCGGCTTCGCACTGCTCGCGGTCGGGTACGGCATATACGCGATCGACATGGCGCCGGTATTTCTCATTCTGGGAACGCTCGTCTGGACACTCTCGGAGATCATTGGTGCACCCACCGTATATGCATATCCGGGCATGGTTGCGCCGCCGGAGTTGCGGGGACGGTACTTCGGCGCCCTGCACAGCATGTTCGGCCTGGGTTCCACGTTCGGCCCCATCCTGGGGATCACGCTCTACGGCCACGTCGGTCAGCGGGTGTTCCTGTGGATCGCGCTGATCGCGGTGCTGGCCACGATCGTCGGCCGGATCGGCATGCGCGGCCCGTCGGAGCGCCCGTCGGGGCGCCCTTCGGAGAGCCCGCCGGCCAGCACCTCGGAGAGCCCCGACCCGGCCACCGGACCGGCCATGGCCGAACCCGCCAGCTGAGCCCTGGCCCCGCGATTCGATGACGGGGCCGAATCAAGGAGTCTGCCCACCCGAACGAAGGCGAACGGGCTCGATCCAGGAATGTGCCCCGGCCGAGGGTGGGCATCACCGCCGAGGTCGGAGGCGGCGGCGCAGGCCAATTCTGAGCAGGGCAAAGCCGGCCAGCGCCACCAGGACGCCCAGCCAGCGCCCCCAGCTGCCAAGCCAAGGCAGACCGCAGATGCCGACGATCACGAGCCCGCCGCCGAACCAGACCGGATCGGTGACGACCTTGCGACGGTGGCCGACGAAGTCCCACCAGGGCACGGGATCGCGGTCTGGCATGACTCAAGCAAAGCAGCACGGCCGGCGGGACCGGTAGCCCAATCCGGCTGGGCACCCGTCGATGGTCGTCCGCGCGGTGGAACCGAAACGGTCGGCGCGCCGGGGCGAAGCCCGCCTCGGACCGCGATAAACCGCAGGTCGGGACTGGAGCCGACGCCGGGACTCGAACCCGGAACCTTCCGATTACAAGTCGGGTGCGCTGCCAGTTGCGCCACGCCGGCGAGCGGGCGCTGCAATCGTACGTGATCGTGACCGACCGACCCGAGTGACCGGGCGGACGGCCGTAGACACGCTAAGCAAACAACCTTTACCGTGACAACACACCGTTGCCGCCAACGTCCGGCAACGGGACTTTCACTCGGATCGTCCGGCACGTTCCTGCCGGTGAAAGGACGTCTGATCAACCATGGCTACGGTCACGTACGCGAAAGCCTCCCGGATCTATCCGGGTAGTACCCGGCCCGCCGTCGACGCCCTCGACCTCACAATTGGCGACGGGGAGTTTCTTGTCCTCGTCGGCCCGTCGGGGTGCGGCAAGTCCACCAGCCTGCGGATGCTCGCCGGCCTGGAGGAGATCGACTCGGGCGCCATCTACATCGATGAGACCGATGTGACCAACGTGCCGCCGAAGGCGCGTGACATCGCGATGGTCTTCCAGAACTACGCCCTCTACCCCCACATGACCGTCGCCGAGAACATGGGCTTCGCCCTGAAGATCGCCGGCGTCAACAAGGACGACCGCGCCAAGCGAGTCCTCGAGGCCGCGAAGCTCCTCGACCTCGAGC
>JBLNGJ010000327.1:0-3633 GCA_050264675.1 Micromonosporaceae bacterium | reverse complement strand
CTCGGTGTAGGACTCGATCGGGCGCTTGGTGCCGGCCTTGGCACCGTAGGTGACCATCTGCTGGGTCTCCATCGCCGAGACCGAGTCGACAAAGACCACGCCCGCGGTGGGGAACGGGTACGGGCCGAAATGGGCCTCGAGCCACTCCAGCAGGTCGGGCATCCGGCGCACCGCCGGCGCCAAGCCCTCGTCGATGCCGGTGCGCAGCCAGCACGTGATCGGCAGACCGTGCGGGCCGGTCAGGCTGGTCAGCGTGTAGCGCCCGATCGCCAGGGTGACCAGGTAGCTCGCCACCGGGTCGACCGAGCGCCAGCGATACGTGCTGGCATCGCTCGCCTCGTCGATGCCGATCAGGGCGCCGGAGGCGACGGCCGCCCAGCCGGCCGGCACCCGGACCGTGAGGTCGTAGAGGGCCTCATCCGAGGGCTGGTCGTTGACCGGGTACCAGGTGAACGCTCCGAAGGGCTCCTGCATCGTCCAGGCCGAGCCGTCAGCGGTGGCCCGCAGGCCCAGCCCCTCGGGGAAGTCGGCCCGGGCCGAGGGCATGGCCACCGAGTGCGGGACGCCGTGGTAGCGCACCACCAGCGTCACCCGTGCCTCGGCGGCGAGCGGGGCCGGTGCCGGCACCACGAGGTCGTTGCCGCGCCGCTGCGGCGCCACGGTGACCCCGTCCAGGGTCACCGCGTCCACGGCGTACCCGGGCGCGAAATCCAAGGCCAGCTCGGTGACTGGCCGCGCGGCGCGGATGGTGAGCGTGGCGGTCGCGGTCAGCTCGGTCGGCGTGGGTGACCAGCCCAGGTCCAGGCCGTAGTGCAGCACGTCCAGCGCCGGGTTGCCGTAATCGGGATAGATCGGGTCGGCGACCGGGTCGGAGCGACCGGCGTCGGCGGCGGGCGAGGGCAGCGCCGTGACGACCGGGTCGGGCGGGGGTGGACGGTTGGGCGTCGTGCAGCCGGCCGCCACGCCGACCCCGAGGAGTGCCGCGAGCAGACCACGGAGGGCGGCCCAGCGACGGGCGGCGGCCATGCCCTGGAGCCTAGTTACCCGGCACCATGCGGTAAGGGATTCATCCGACGCCTTGCGGTAACGGAGTTACCCGACGCCTTGCGGTAACGGAGTTACCCAACGCCCTGCGTATCGAAGGTGTTCACCATGAACAGGGCCGCCCGTGCCAGGTAGTCCCAGAGGGTGGCGGCCTGGTCGGCGGGCAGCTCGAGCTCGTCCACCGCCCGGCGCATGTGGCGAAGCCAGGCGTCGCGCTCGGCCGGGCCGATGGCGAACGGCGCGTGCCGCTGCCGCAGACGCGGGTGGCCACGCTGCTGGGAGTACGTGGTCGGGCCGCCCCAGTACTGTTCGAGGAAGAGCCGCAGCCGCTCGGCCGCGCCGCTCAGGTCGGCCTCGGGGTAGAGCGGGCGCAGCAGCGGGTCGGTGGCGACCCCGGCATAGAACGCGTCAACCAGCCGGCGGAAGGTGGCCTCGCCGCCGACCGCCTCGTAGAAGGTCGGTTCCGGCGTCACGTCTCCATCGTGCCAGGCGGGAGGATCACCGCCGGAGCGGGTGCGGCGGAACTCACGCCACCCTGGTTGGGCAGGCGGGGCGTCGCCAGCCGGCCCTCCACCGGCTGGTGGCCGTTGGCCGCGTGCGCCGCCGCGGTCGCCTGGTCGAAGAGGTGGGCCGACGGCCAGCGCGCGCTCAGCAGCGTCATCAGGAACACCCCGCCCAGGCTCCACAGCCCCACCACGACCGGCAGCGAGAACCGTGACGCCAGGGCGCCGGTCACCAGCAGCGCGCGGCCCTGCAGCAGCGCGAGCCCGCCTTGCATCACGCCGAAGGCGCGGGCCCGGTAGGCGTCGGGCAGGGCCCGCACGAACAGGCCGTTCGCCACCGGGACCAGCCCGCCCATGGCGAACCCGCACAGCCCGGCGAGCACCGCGACCACGCTCGCGTCGGGACTGGTCACAGCCGGCACCAGCGCCAGTGGCGCGAAGATGGCGAAGGGCCGGATCAACCGGCGGCGGGTGCGCGGTGGCACGAGGCGGGAGACGCTCAACCCGCCGAGGATCCACCCCAACGGGACCGCAGCCATGATCATGCCCTGGATCCAGCCGGAGTCGGACCCGTCGGTGAGGTCGGCGGCCCAGGCGGCGGCGAGCCCTTCCGGGACCACGACGAAGAGGGCCGCGCCGAAGACGACGAGCGCGATCGCCCGCAGCGCCGGCGTACGGAAGACCAGCCGGAAGCCGTCGGCGGTCTCGGCGAGCAGGTGCGTACGCCGGTCCGCGGTGAGCGCCGGCTTACGAAGCCGTACGCCCCAGCGCACCAGGATGGCCGAGATGGCGAACGTCGCAGAGTTGATCACGAGCGCCCATCGGGGGTCGTAGGCCGTGGCCAGCGCCCCCCCGAGCAGGTAACCGACGATCTGGGCGGGCTGGGCGGTGGTGGCGTGGATGGCCACGCCCACTACATACCGGTCGCCCTCGAGAATGGTGGGCAGCGTGGCCGAGCGGGCGGCGTCGAAGGGTGGCGTGAGCAGCGCCGCGCCCAGCAGCAGCCCGAGCATGGCCGGCGGCTCCAGGTGGGGGATCGCCACCGCGGCCATCAGGACCATCCGGAGTACATCGCAGATGATCATGACCGTCCGGTACGGGTACCGTTCGGCGAGCGCCACCAACAACGAACCGCCGAGAAGCCACGGTGCGTAGCTGATCGCGAACGCGGCCGCCGAGTACATGGCCGAATCGGTCATCTGGTAGACCAGCGCGGTGACCGCGGCCCGGGCCAGGTAATCGCCTACCCAGGACAGCGTTCCGGCGACGTAGATCGCCCGGAACTCACCGACCGCGAACACCTCTCTGAACGTGGCCGGACGTTCGCCGTGCGGTGTCCCCGATGACAACGCCCCTCCCTCGGCCACGCTTCGATGCCGGCGCCCAGTTCGATGCCTCTGAACCAGCCGATCGGTTGATGACATCCAAGCCGATCGGACGGTCCCTCCGCCACGCGAGTGGACAAATGGACGATAGCTAAATGTCTAGGAGTAGCGCGACCCCCTGCCGATGACACGTCGACGCATTTCCGGTCACGAGTTCAGATCGGTCCGGGATCCACGCTGTCCGGATCACGGCTCGAACCGCCCGGCGACGGCGGCCGCACGAAGACCCGACCGGCCGTCATCTGCTGGGCGATGCCCGCCCCCTCCAGTGCCTCGGTCAGTCGTCGCCGCAGCTCACGGCCCACCCGCCACTGTGCTTCGGGCGCGGTCTTGGCGGTGGTCCGCACCACCGCGCCGTCCGCGGTGAGCTGCTCAATGCCGAGCACCTCGGGCGGGTCGAGCAGGTCGGCGGCGAATTCGGGATCTTCGGCCAGCGCCGCGGCGGCGGTTCGCAGGACGGCGCTGGCGTCCTCGACCCCGGCGAAGCCGACCGGCACGTCGACCACGACCAGGGCCCAGCCCTGGCTACGGTTGCCGACCCGGACAATCTCCCCGTTGCGGATATACCACAGCACGCCCCGTCCATCGCGGATGGTGGTGATCCGCAGACCGACCGCCTCCACGGTGCCGCTGGCCTCGCCGAAGTCGACCACGTCGCCGACCCCGTACTGGTCTTCGAGCAGCATGAAGATGCCGGCGAT
>JBLNGJ010000326.1:0-2684 GCA_050264675.1 Micromonosporaceae bacterium | reverse complement strand
CTAAGCAGCCAAGCGCGGCGATTTTGTATCGGTCGCCTGGAGGGGCCAGAAGCGGTGCCAGGATGCGGGCGGCGTCGAGTTGGCGGTCACGCGTGAGAAGGCCAGCCGAGAGCCGTTGGATTGTGCTTGATCATCCTCGACACGAACGTCGTCTCCGAGCCGCTGCGTCCGAGACCAGACGCGGGTGTCGTGGTCTGGCTGGACGCTCAGGCGGTGGACACTCTTTACCTCACGACCATCAGCCTGGCGGCGGTGCGCTTCGGCATCGCCTGCCTGCCCAAAGGTGCGCGTCGGCAGAACCTGCACGACCGCTTCGAAGGCGAGTTCTTGCCGCTGTTTCACGGACGAGCTCTCGCGTTCGACGAGCCGGCGAGCGCTGCCTACGCCACTATCCGGGCTCAGGCGCGCGGCCAGGGCCGTGGCAATGGAGTGAGTTCGACCTTGGCGAGTCCGACCCGGCCCGTACAGGTCCGTCGGGTGGGCCAGAATTGGAGCATGCCAGCACGCCGTCGCAGCGACACCACTCCGGTCTACCTGGAGGTGGGCAAGCAGAGGATCTTCGCCTGTGCGCCGGAGTGGCCCGGTTGGTGCCGGGCCGGCAAGACCGAGGAGCTCGCCCTCGAGGCGCTCGCCGAGTACGCGCCGCGCTACGCCGAGGTGGCGAAGTGGGCCCGGATCGGGTTCCCCGGCGCCACCGACTTTGACGTGATCCAACGGGTCACCGGCGACGCCACCACCGACTTTGGCGCGCCCGGACAACCGGCCAAAGTAGACACCGAACCGCTCGATGCGACGGGCGCCAAGCGCCTGGCCCGGCTGATGAAGGGGGCCTGGGAGTACTTCGACGACGTCGCGGCGACCACGCCGGAGGAGCTGCGCAAGGGGCCACGTGGCGGTGGCCGCGACCGGGACAAGATGATCGACCACGTGCTCGGCGCCGAGTCGGGGTACGCGCGCAAACTCGGCGTCAAGCAACCGCAGCCAGCCCTGGACGACAAGGCCGCGATCGCCGAGCTGCGGAAGGCGATTCTCGCGGTGGTCGGCGTGGCCTCGGACGGCCAGCCACTGGTCGAGCGGGGTTGGCCGGTGCGCTACGCGGCGCGGCGCATCACCTGGCATGTGCTCGACCACGCCTGGGAGATGCAGGACCGCGCCGAGTCCTAAGGCGGGCGCGGTGGCAGGTAGGTCGGGCGGACCAGGCCGGCCTCGTAGGCGAAGACGACCAGCTGCGCCCGGTCGCGCGCGCCCAGCTTGACCATGGCCCGGCTGACGTGCGTCTTGGCGGTGGATGGGCTGACGAAGAGCTGGCTCGCGATCTCCTCATTGGACAGCCCGGCCCCGACGAGGGCCATCACCTCCCGCTCGCGGTCGGTGAGGGCGTCGAGCGTACGCGGTCGGGCCACGGTCGGCGCCCGGCCGGCGAACTCGGCGATGAGCCGGCGGGTCACGCTCGGGGCGAGCAGGGCGTCGCCGCCGGCCACCGCCCGGACTCCGCGCAGCAGCTCGACCGGCTCGGTGTCCTTGAGCAGGAAGCCGCTCGCGCCGATCCGCAGCGCCTCGAAGACGTACTCGTCCAGGTCGAACGTGGTCAGGATCACGATGCGCACGGCGGCGAGGTCCGGGTCGGCGGCGATCTGCCGGGTTGCCTCCAGACCGTCCACATGGGGCATCCGGATGTCCATGAGCACCACATCGGGGCGGGTGCCGTGGGCCAGCCGCACCGCCGCGGCGCCGTCGCTCGCCTCGCCGACCACCTCGATGTCGGGCTCGGAGTCGAGCAGCGCGCGAAAACCGGCCCGCACCAGCGCCTGGTCGTCGGCGAGCAGCACCCGGATCACGACACCACCACCCCAGCCAGGGGCAGCGTGGCGCTGACCCGGAACCCGCCGCCGGCTCGACCCCCGGCCGAGAGCTCGCCGCCGAGAGCGGCGGCCCGCTCGCGCATGCCCGGGATGCCGTTGCCCGGTTCGGCCGGCACCTCGGGTGCCGGGCCGGCGCCATCGTCATCGACGCGCACGGTCAGCGCGTCCGGTGTCCGTCCAATGCAGACGGTCGCGGTCGCGCGTGGCCCGGCGTGGCGGCGCACGTTGGTCAGCGCCTCCTGCACGATCCGGTACGCGGCGCGGTCGACCTCAGCCGGCAGCGGCGCCGGCAGCTCGTCCAGCTTCAGCGTCACCGGCAGCCCGGCCGCCCGGGCCTGCTCGACCAGCGTGTCCAGGTCGGCCAGGCCCGGGGTGGGCGAGCGGGGCGCCGACTCGTCGGCCGGGCGCAGCGCGGCGAGCACCCCCCGCACCTCGCGCAGCGCCTCGGCACTGGCCTGTTTGATCGCGGCGAACGCGTCGCGGGCCTGCTCCGGTGCCCGGCCCGGTGGTTGGGTGTCGAGCAGGTGCAGCGCGACCCCGGCCCGCATGTTGATCAGCGACAGGTGGTGGCCGAGCACATCATGCAGCTCGCGGGCGATACGCAGGCGCTCCTCGCTGGCCTGGCGCCGGGACTGCTCGGCCCGGGCCCGCGCGGACTCCGCTCGGGCCCGGCTCATCTCGGCGAAACGTTCCGAACGTCCCCGGGCCAATTCGGCCAGCGCCAGCGCGACCACGGTCCAGGCGGCCACCCCGACCGCGTCACCCAGCGCCGGCTGGACCAGCGGGACACCGCCCACAGAGGACACCACCGCCCCCAGGCCC
>JBLNGJ010000325.1:0-9180 GCA_050264675.1 Micromonosporaceae bacterium | reverse complement strand
CGGCTCGCTCGAACACTGCGTGCGCCTGATCGCCGACCGCGGCTGCACTGACATCACGGTGATCTGCGTGCTCGCCGCGCCCGAAGGCATCACCCGGCTGGAACAGGCCGGCCTGCCCATGCGTCTGGTCACCGCGGCGGTGGATGAGCGGCTCAACGACCGGGCGTTCATCGTACCGGGCCTGGGTGATGCCGGCGACCGTCAGTTCGGTGGCATGCCCAGGTTCTGAGCCGGTCGCGGTGGACCGGTCGGGAAGGCCAACGGCAGCAGCAGGACGCCCAGCACCAGCGGGCCCATCATGTAGCGCACCAGCTGGTTCGGGTTGTTGATGAGCACCGTCAGCTGGGTCGCCGCCACCACCGCGACGAGCGCGAGTGCGCCCGGTTCGCGGCGGCGCCGTCCCCACAGGAACGCGGCGACGTAGGCGACGTAGCACCACGTCGCCCCGCGCCAGGCGAACCACTCGAACGACCGGGTGTCGGAGAGGCGGCGCGCCCACACACCGGCCCGGTGCAGCCCGGGTACGGGTGGCGCGGAGCGGATCGCGCCCGCGTACGGGCTCGCCTCGATGGCCTCGCGGGGGAAGTCGAAGTAGCTCGCGGCGCCGGTGACCGGTGGCTTCACCGTCCACCCGTGGGCCGGGCCGGGAAACGGGTTCCACGCGATGGCGCCCCGGCACAGCCGGGTCTGCACCAGCTCGTCGGGGGCCCGCTTGAGCAGCCGCACCCACACAGCGGCCAGCTCGGCCCGGTGCTCGCGGGCCGCGGCCAAGCTGAACTCCCGCTGTCCGTTGACGGTGGTGTCGGAGCTGTAGCAGTTGGCCGACCGGGACCAGAACGCCAGGGGCGCCACCTCGGCCAGCACGGCCCGGTCCGTCGCGGTGAAGATGCCTGGCCGTTCGTGGTAGGCCACGGCGAGATCGCCGTACGCGGTGCCGAGCAACAGCTCCGAACCGGGCGTGCGCACGCCGAGCGCCGGGAAGAGCACCAGGTTGGCGGCGAAGCCGGCGGTCAGCGCGCCGAGCCCGGCCAGGGTCAGGCGCCGGCGCAGGCCCGGCAGCGCCACCGTGGCCAGCGCCGCCGTCACCGCGATGACGAGAAAACCGTTCTGACGGAACAGACCCAGCAGGGTCAGCTCGGCGCAGAAGGCCAGCAGCAAGGGGCGCACGGGTCCGGCCGCCGGGTCCCGGCGCACGGTGAGGATGCGGCTCACCGTGCCCAACAGCCAGATCTCGGTGATGACGAACGCGACGTCCTTGGAGACATAGGCGATGAACGTGCCCACCGCGGGCAGGCACACCACCAGGGTGGCCGCGACCAGCAGCCACCGCGCCGGCGGGCCCAGCCGTCGCAGGCCGGTCACCGCGTAGGCCAGGCCGGTCGCGGCGGCGACCGTCTGGGTCAGCGTCAGCGGGGCCAGCTCGCCGCTGACCTGCAGGCTGAGCCAGACCAGGGCGTTGTAGAGCACCGAATGGTTCGACGACCAGTTGCCGGTGCTGACCTGCCACACATAGGTGACCGTGTCGTAGCTCATCACGCCCGGGTAGAAGGCCAACCACCACAGCAGCAGCACGGACTGGGTTACGCCGTAGCTGACCGCGGCCAGCCGGGACGGGCGGGCGAGACCCAGCCGGCGGACGGCGGCCAGCCAGCGCGGCACGGCGCCACGGCGAACATCGAACGAGGCGACTGAGCCCATCGAGACCGCTCAAGCCGGCTCAGGCCGGAACAACCGCCGCACCACCCGCTCGGCCGCGTGCCCGTCGTCGAGGTAGCAGAACCGGTTGCGGAACTGAGCCCGGGCCTTCGCGGCTGGATCGCCCCAGATCTCACGGCTGCGGAAGGCGTCGACGAGATCGGCCGGCGTCATCGCCACCACCCCGGGCGGCTCGGCGAGCAGGTCGAACGTGACCCCGCGGGTGCGGCGGTAGGTATCCCAGTCCGGGGTGAAGAGGGCGATCGGCCGGTCCAGCACGGCGAAGTCGAACATCACCGACGAGTAGTCGGTCACCAGCACATCGGTGGCGAGCAGGAGGTCTTCCACGCACGGGTACGCCGTGATGTCCCGGACCCGCGGGTGATAGGGCTCGGCGGCGCCGCTGTGGAAGTAGTGCACCCGCTGCAGCACCAGATAACCCGGACCGAGCTCCTCGGCCAGCTCCTCGACGTCGAGCGGCGGGCCCAACCGCGGGTCGTACTCGCGGTATGTGGGCGCGTAGAGCACCACGGTCGCGTGGGGCGGGATCTCCAGCGTGGCCCGAGCAGCGTCCACATCGGAGTTATCCGCCCGGGCCAGCCGGTCGTTGCGGGGATAGCCGTATTCGAGCGTCTCGTACCGGCACGGGTACTCGCGGGCCCATACCTCGGTGCTGTGGGCGTTCGCCGACAGGCTCAGGTCCCAGCGGTCACAGCGGCGCAGCAGGTCGCCCAGGTCCATGCTGCCCAGGCCGACCGGGAAGGCGCCCTGGTCGAGACCCATCACCTTCACCGGGGTGCCGTGATGGGTCTGCAGATGCACCGTGCCGGGTCGCTTGACCACGAAGTCGGGGAAGTTCACGTTGTTGATCAGCCAGCGGGCCCGGGCCAGGGCGCGGTAGGAGGACAGCGAGCCGGCGACCACATAGGACACTCCGGGCGGCATCGTCTCGGCCTCCCTGCGGTCGACGATCCACACGCCCTGCACCGAGGGCACCAACCGGGTCGCCGCGGCATGGATCGCGGCCGGGTTGCAGGCGTACCCGCGATACCAGTACGCGGCGTAGACGGCGAGCCGGTCATCCACCGGCAGCCGCCGCTGCCCGGCGTAGTAGGCGGCACCGATCGCCCGCCGGGCCCAGAATCGGGCCCACCCCAGCGCGCGTCGCGCGAACCGCAGCCCGCGTCGAGCCGTGTGCACCAGGCCGGTCGATGCGAGGCGAACCAGGCGCAGCGCCCGGAACGTGCGGTAGGCGTCGGCGGCGATCAGACGCCGGCGCACCCGGTCCAGCCAGCGCAGCCCGGCGGTGGAGTCGTCGGCCGGGCGGAAGCGCCGGTAGTGCTCGGCGATGCGGTGGAAGAACTCACGGTGCAGCTGGGGCGGCACCCGGTCGGGCTGCGACTGGATGACCAGGTAATGCCAGAGCATCCGCCGAAAGATCTCCCGCCGGAACGGCCGGGCCCGCTCGCCCTGCTCGTCCAGCCGGGCGAAGACCCGCTCGTACTGGTCGAAGACCTCGAAGTGCCGGGCGCTGCGAGTGCCGGTGATCGCGTCCTGGCGCCGTTTGCGGTAGTGGTAACAGACCCGGCCCAGCGTCGCGATACGGTCGGCGGCCACCAGGATCGGATAGCTGAACGGCAAGTCCTCATACCAGCCGACGTCGAAGCGGACGCCGCTGCGCCGCAGGAACTCGCGGCGGACCACCTTGTTCCAGGCGACCGTGAACAGCGCCAGCGGGGACGCGTCGTCGGTGAGCTGGAAGCACTCTCCGGTGTCGCGCCGGCGCAGGAACTCCCGGCCGGCGCTGGGCCACTCCCGCCCCAGCCAGTCCACCCGGGTGTGGTCCAGCAGCAGCAGGTCCGGCGTGCACGCCCGCAGCTTCGCCGCGACCGCGCGCAGCGCACCCGGGGCGAGCCAGTCATCGCTGTCGACGAACCACACGTACGCACCGGTGGCCCGGTCGAGCCCGACGTTGCGGGCGGGTCCCAACCCCACGTTCTGATCGAGGTGGATGACCTGCACCCGGGCGTCGCGGGCCGCGTACTCGTCGAGGATCGCGGCGCAGTGGTCCGGCGACCGGTCATCGATGGCGATGAGTTCCACGTCGGCGTGCGACTGGGTCAGGATCGAGTCGAGACACTCGCGTAGGTATCCCTGAACCGCGTAAACCGGAATAATCACGCTCAGGAGGGGCATGCTCGTCTTGACCTCCTGGCCGTACTCCAGATCGCGCCCGCGAAAACGAGGTATCGACGTGTCGCCGGCCGCGCCCCCAGTGCCGGCGCTGGCACGTTCCGGCACGCCTTCACGATAGGACGCCGGACTGCCCCACGTGTCGGGTTTGCCGGTTTCTCGGGGGCGTGTCGGCCCGGCCCCGCGTGATCGGTTCGGGAGTGGCCCTGGGCAAGGGGGCACTTTCCTGGATCCGGCCGCTACGGCCCGACGGGTCGGGGCACGTTTGCGACATTGGCCCTCACGGCAGCGCGGGTGGCGGTTGGCCCGCGGTGGGTGGGTCAAGCCGGTGGGGCTACCCCGTGGTCAGCTGGAAGGAGCGCACCATCTCGTCGTAGATCGCCCGGCTCGTGGCGAACTCCGCATCCGGGACGGTCAGGTAGAAGTGGTACACCGCACCGTCCACCACCACCGCCCGCCACAGCCCGTGCCGCATCTGGTCGGCCTGACCGCAGGTGTACTCGAGTTCCGCCGCGGGCCGGCCGGCCAGGTCAACCTCGCGCAGGTCCACCCGCTGGTACGGCGTCGGGCAGCGGGACGGGTTCTTCAGCCCGATCTCGGCTGACTGCAGGAACTTCTCGGCGGTGCCGCTGGCCGGCTCGACGTTGATCCGGATCTTGCGGAGGCCGCTGGCGTCGGTGAAGTCCACGTAGGAGCTGGCGGTGGACTTCGTCCAACCCACCGGGACATTGACGATCATGCCCCGGTCGTCGCGGTACTGCGCGACGTCGAAGCCCGGTCCGGTGGTGACGACGGGCGTGGCGCTCGGTGCCGGCCGGGTGGAGCCGGCGAACCAGCCGGTGAACGCCCCGACGGTGACGAGAGCGAGCACGGCCACCAGGCCCGCGCCGACGATGAGCCGCGTGCGGGGGTCGCTCTGGCGGGCCCGCTGCGCCAGCCGGCGTACCCCGAACGCCACCGCATCGGCGGCCCCGGCCGCACCCCGGCGCGGCGCCCGCAGTGGGTTGAGCCCGAGTCCATCGGTCGTGCGCACCGCGTCGGCCTCATCGGCCAGCCACTCGTCGGTGGAGACGTGGCGGCCGAAGGCCGCGCCGATCGGCAGCAGCGGCCGCTGGCGTGCATGTTGGGGACGCCGGCGGGGGCCGCTGCGTGAGGGCTGCGGCCGGCCGGGGGCGTACGGGTCGTCCGGCCCGTCGCGCCGGGCCCGGCGTGGTGCCTCCCGCCGCGACTCGTCGCGTCGGGCATCGTCGCGTCGGGCATCGTCGCGTCGGGCATCGTCGCGTCGCGGTGCCTCTGCCGGATTCTTCGAGCCGCCTCCACGCTCCTCGCGGATGCGGCGCAGTTGGCCACTGATCGGCTCGTTCGGGTCGAGCATCGCCCGGCCGCCGATCTGGCTGCCGGTCCTGATGGCGGGGGGTGGCCCGGATGGCGGACGCACTACCGCGTACGGGTCGGTGTCGGCGCGTCCCGGCGGACCGCCCGAACGGCCGAGCGGTCCGGCCAGCAGTTCCCGCAGCGCGCCCCGCGCCTGGTCGACCGGCCAGCGGCGCGACGGCTCCTTCTCCAGTAGTCCCCACAACACCGGGGTCAGCGGTCCGGCGAGGCGGGGCGGCCGGGGCGGATCCTCGACCACCGCGCGCATGGTCTCGAACGGGTCGCCCCGGTCAAAGGGTGGGCCGCCCTCGACCGCGGTGTAGAGCGTGACGCCGAGGGAGAACAGGTCACTCGGCGGACCGAAGGCGCCACCGACGGCCCGCTCCGGCGAGATGAAGTGCGGCGAGCCGAGCACCATGCCCGGCGTGGTGAGCTTGCTCTCCGTGGGCATCCGGGCGACCCCGAAGTCGGTGAGCACGCACCGGCCGTCGGTGCAGATCAGCACGTTGGCCGGTTTGACGTCGCGGTGCAACACGCCGGCGGCGTGGGCCACCTCGAGGGCACCGAGCATGGCGATGCCGATCTTGGCTACCGCCCGGGCGGCCAACGGGCCGTCGTCGATCACCATGTCGGCCAGGCTGCGCGCCTCGAGCAGCTCCATCACGATCCATGGCCGGCCCGCGTCGGTGACCACGTCGTAAACCTGGACCACGCTGGGGTGGGAGAGCGCCGCCGCCGCCCGCGCCTCGCGCAGGGTGCGTTCACAGAGCGCGTCGCGTTCGCTCGGCGGCATCGCCGGCGGCAGCAGCACCTCTTTGACGGCCACCTCGCGCCGCAGCAGCGCGTCGCTGGCCCGCCACACGGTGCCCATGCCGCCGTGGCCGATCGGCGACCGCAGCGCATACCGGCCGCCCACCAGCGTGCCGGGCACGGCCCGGTCGGCGGTGGGTCGTGGCTCGGGCGAGTGCTCGCGTCCGGCCGGGAGCTGTGTCGTCACGAAACGACCGTCGGAGGAGAGGCCATGGGAAGTCTGTCTGCTCCCGGGGGCGATGACACGGCGATAGGGCACGGACACATGCGATGCCGGGCGGTCGGCACCCTGACCATCTTGCGGGACGGCGACCCGCAGGAAAAGCCGATGGCAGAAGAACCGTCGTTCTGTCGGCAATCAGTATCAATGCCGTTGCCGACCGTAACGTCACGGTTGCGGATGCGGTCATCTCGTCGGGTGGGTTGGCGGGAAGACAGATCGGCCGGTTCGCTGGCGAGCTTCGAGAAGGTTGGCCGGTTTCTCTCGCAAGCTTCGAGAAACTCTACGATCGCCGGTATGAGTGACGGGCGGCCCAGCGAGTCAGGTTTTCCGGTCCACCCGGTCTACCGGAGCACTGATCTGCCGGCCGACCTGGCCGACCGCGTCGGTGAGCCGGGTGAGTTCCCGTACACCCGCGGTGTCTATCCGACCATGTACACCACCCGGCCGTGGACGATGCGACAGTACGCGGGGTTCGGCACCGCGGCCGAGTCCAACGCCCGCTATCACGCCCTGCTCGCGGCCGGGACGACCGGCCTGTCGGTCGCGTTCGACCTGCCCACCCAGATGGGCTACGACTCCGACGCGTTGGCCGCGCACGGTGAGGTCGGCAAGGTGGGCGTCGCGATCGACTCGATCGACGACATGCGCCGGCTCTTCGAGGGCATCCCGCTCGACCGCGTGTCGACGTCGATGACGATCAACGCCCCGGCCGCCGCGCTGCTGCTGCTCTACCAGCTCGTCGCCGAGGAGCAGGGGGTGGCCGGGGACGCGCTCAACGGCACCATCCAGAACGACGTGCTCAAGGAGTACGTCGCCCGCGGCACCTATATCTTCCCGCCCAAGCCCTCGCTGCGACTGGTAGCCGACACGTTCGCCTACTGCCGGGCCGAGATTCCCCGGTGGAACAGCATCTCGATCTCCGGCTACCACATGGCCGAGGCCGGCGCGACGCCCGCCCAGGAGATCGCGTTCACGCTCGCCAACGGGGTGCAGTACGTGCAAGCCGCGCTCGACGCCGGCCTCGCCGTGGACGAGTTCGCGCCGCGGCTCTCCTTCTTCTTCGTGGCCCGGACCACGCTGTTGGAGGAGGTGGCCAAGTTCCGGGCGGCGCGGCGGATGTGGGCCCGGATCATGCGGGACGAGTTCGGCGCGCGGGATCCGCGTTCGCTGATGTTGCGGTTCCACACCCAGACCGCCGGGGTGCAGCTGACCGCGCAGCAGCCCGAGGTCAACCTGGTCCGGGTCGCGGTCCAGGCCCTCGGCGCGGTGCTCGGTGGTACCCAGTCCCTGCACACCA
Source organism: Micromonosporaceae bacterium (assembly GCA_050264675.1). Classification (GTDB taxonomy): domain Bacteria; phylum Actinomycetota; class Actinomycetes; order Mycobacteriales; family Micromonosporaceae; genus JBLNGJ01. The sequence continues at coordinate 1,588 of JBLNGJ010000325.1, read as the reverse complement.
ACGCCTACGACGAGGCGATTGCGCTGCCCACCGAGACGGCCGCCAGGCTGGCCCTGCGTACCCAGCAGGTGATCGCGCACGAGACCGACCTGACCGCGACGGTCGACCCGTTCGCCGGCTCGTACGCGGTCGAGTCGATGACCGACGAGCTCGAGCGGGCGGCGGCGGCGTTGATGCAGCGGGTGGCCGAGTTCGGCTCGGCGGTGGACGCGATCGAGGCCGGTTTCCAGCAGCGGGAGATCGAGAGCGCGGCGTACCGGATCGCTCAGGAGATCGACTCCGGCGAGCGGGTTGTCGTCGGGGTGAACCGGTTCGCCCTGACCGAGGAGGCGCCCTACGAGCCGCTGCGGGTCGACCCGGCGATCGAGGTGGAGCAGTCGGCCCGGCTGGCTCAGTTGCGCCGCTCGCGCGACAGCGGGGCGGTCGAGGCGGCCCGCGCCGAGCTTCGCAAGGCCGCGGAGGGCGGGCAGAACGTGCTCTACCCGATGAAGACCGCGCTGCGGGCCCGGGCCACGATCGGGGAGGTCTGCGATACGCTCCGTGAGCTGTGGGGCACCTATCGTCCAGCTGCGACGTATTGATCGCTAATCCGGCATTTGCCCTAATCAAATCTGTGACATCGGGCATACTGTCGACAGTCATCACGGTCGCCCAGCCGCGACGCCGGCACGCTGGGTGATCAGCGATCCCGGCGCCAGTGGTTCCTTGATAACCGAGCGCACACGGCCCGGCACTCAAGCTCCTCTGTGGACCATCCGGTTGATGACCGCCGGGAACTGGTTCGCAGCCTTGCGAGCGTCGCGCGACTACGCCGGCTCCGTGTTGTGCAAAGATAGGAGCCGCCATGTCGGGAGTCAGGAGCAGGAAGCCGGCTGATGTCCGCCGCCGCCTTGACACCTTCGACGGTGACGCAGCGCAACAAAAGGTGAGCACGAATGATATTGCGCAGCGTCACCGCTCGGGGTCTACGCTGTCCGAGTCCCGGGCCTTGCCCCCGATGGCCTACCGAGAACGAGAACGAGACGACACCGTGACACGAGCGCTGACGCGGCCCGCAGCAACGGAGGATGTGGTCGACCCGGATCCGTTCCGGGCTTCGGCTGCCGAGGGTACCGATCCGTTGACCGGTCAACTGGATCGATGGCTGGCCAAGCGAGGCGCCGAACTCGTCGCGTTACGACGACACATTCACGCCCACCCCGAGCTCTCCGGCCAGGAGTTTGAGACCACCGCGCTCATCGCCGGCCAGCTCAAGGCGGCCGGGCTGCGGCCACGCCTGCTGCCCAAGCGCAACGGCCTGGTCTGCGACATCGGCCAGGGCGAACGGACGGTGGCTCTGCGGGCCGATCTCGATGCCCTGCCCCTGCCGGACGTGAAAGACGTGCCGTATCGCTCCACGGTGGACAATGTGTGCCATGCCTGCGGCCACGATGTGCACACGTCGGTGCTGCTCGGTGCCGGTCTGGCCCTTTCCGAGTTGGACGGCCACGGTGAGCTGCCAGGTCGGGTCCGGCTCATCTTCCAGCCCAGCGAGGAGCACCTGCCCTCCGGTGCGCCCGAGGTGATCGGTGCCGGCGGGCTCAAGGAC
>JBLNGJ010000324.1:0-3652 GCA_050264675.1 Micromonosporaceae bacterium | reverse complement strand
CGCGCAACGCTCCGGGAATCCGGACGGTGACGGCCATGTCAGAGCACCGCGGCCCGCACGCAGAGCACGTCGGGCAGGTGTGCGGCGATCTGCTGCCAGTGCTCGCCCTCGTCGGCGCTGGCGAAGACCTCGCCGGTGCGGGTGCCGAAGTAGACGCCGGCGACATCGGCGTCGTCGACGCACATCGCGTCGCGCAGCACGGTCGGGTAGAACGGCTCGTCGGGCAGGCCGGCACTGAGCGGCCGCCACGTCGTGCCGGCGTCTTCGCTGCGGTAGACCCGGCAGCGCTCCTCCGGCGGGAAGCGGCGCATGTCGGCCTGCAACGGGAAGTTGAAGATCACGCCGGGTCGGCGCGGATGGGCCACCATCGGGAAACCAAAATCGCTGGGCAGGTCGGCGGCGATCGACGACCAGGTGCGCCCGTCGTCGTCGGAGCGGTAGACGCCGTGGTGGACCTGGGCGAAGAGCTGCTCCGGCCGCGGCCGGCTGCGGGCCACCTTGTGCACGCACTGACCGAACTCGGGAAACGGGTCGGGCAGGTGCACGGCCCGGATGCCGCTGTTGGCCGCGTTCCAGCTCTTGCCGCCGTCGTCGGTGCGGTAGACGCCGCCGGTGGACATGGCCACGACGACGCGCTGGGAGTCGGTCGGGTGCGGCAGCACGGTGTGGATGGCCGGGCCGCCGAACCCGCCACCCCACTCCGGGCGGTGGGGATGGTCGTAGAGACCCCGCACCAGCTCGTAGGTCAGGCCGCCGTCGGTGGACCGGAACAGCCCCTGCGGTTCGGTGCCGGCGTAGACCACGTCGGGCTCGTCGGCCGGGCCTAACGCGATCTGCCAGACCCGGGCCAGCGGCTTCTCGGCGTCGGCCGGGAAGGCGATGGGCCGCTCGTCCGGCTCCTGCCACGATGCGCCCAGGTCGTCACTGGTGGCCACGATCGGCCCGAAGTGGGAACTATGCACGCCGGCGAGCAGGCGGGTGGGCTGGCGGCGGGTGTCGATGGCCACCGCGTACACCCCGGTCATCGGAAAATGCGGACCGCTCAGCTCCCAGCTACGCCGGTCGTCGCTGTGCGCCAGGAAGAGGCCCTTCGCCGTGCCGATCGCGAGCAGCGTGGTCGTCATGGGCACAGTATGCCCACGCCCCCTGACACCCGGCGGCAAGCCCCGGGTGCGAGCATGGCGGGGTGTCCAGGGCGAAGCGCGCACGCCAGCCGGAGCTGCACTTCCGCCACCCGGCCGCGGGCGCGGTGGCGGCGGTGATCGCGCTGATCGGTGCGGTCCCGCTGCTCGCGTACGGCTGGTACTTCGCGCCGGTGCTGCTGGTGCCGCTGGCCGTGGCGGTGTGGGCCTGGCGGGCCGGCACCGATGTGGACGCCCGCGGGTTGCGGGTACGGGCCGCACTCTTGTCCCGCTGGGTGGCCTGGGCCGAGGTGGCCGAGCTCGGCGCCGACCCGCGCGGGCGGGTCGCCGCCTGGCTGACCTCCGGTGCGGTGCTCCGGCTGCCTGCGGTGAGCCGGGCCGACCTGCCCAGGCTGATCTCGGTCGCGCCGCAACCGGCGCCGACTCAGACCGGTCAGCTGCCCGGCTAGACGCCGGCCCTGACCGCGGGGATAACCTGGCGGGCCAGGCGTTCGACCTGCTCGCCCCGGTCGCCGCCGACCGGCTTGAAGTTGAACGCCGTCATGCCGAGCTTGACGATGCGGATGAGCTGCTCCGCGACCGCATCGGCCGACCCCGACACGAGGTCCGGATCGGTGCTGTCGTCGACGCTGATCTCCATGTTGTACGCGCAGGTGATCGCCTCCGGCCCTCGCCCAGCCTCGCGCGCGCCGGCCAGGATGTGCTCACGCATGGCCGGGATGTCATCGGGCATCAACATGCCGTAGGACGGGATCCACCCATCGGCGAGCCGGCCCGTCACCCCGAGCGACCGCTTGCCGAACGTGCCCAGCCAGATGGGGATGTGCCCGTCCGGCTTCGGTGCGATCTCGGCGGCATCGGTGTGGAACAGCCGGCCCTGGTAGGTGAAGCTGGGCTGCGACCATAGGCCGTGGATGATGCGGATGGCCTCCTCGAGCCCGTCGACCTTGTCGCGGGGGGAGGGCACGTTGAGGCCGAAGGCCCGGAACTCGTCGTCCGACGCGCCACCGCCGAGCCCGAGGATCAGGCGGCCGCCGGAGAGGCGGTTGAACGTCTCGGCCATCTTCGCCACCATGGCCGGTGGCCGGTAGGGCACGCCGAGCACGCGGTTGGCCACGCGGATCCGGGACGTGTTCGCGGCGATCCACGACAGCATCGTCCAGTTCTCGTAGCTCGGCTGGTTGCCGCACGGATGGTCGGAGGTGGAGACGAAGTCGAATCCGAGGGCCTCGGCCCGGCGCGCTTCCGTGACCGGATCCGAGCCGGGTGCCGCGGATGGCGGCACGTCCAGTCCAAACAGGATGTCAACCACTCTCTCGTCGCCTCCCTCGTCCGGCCCGCATCCATGCGCTCAGGCCCGTGGAACTATCCAAATGCGACACTACTACCCCGTGGGGAGTAATTGAAGAAACACTATTGCGACAGGCCGTACATGCGGTCGATCGGCAGCCGCACGAGAAGGCGCCGGTCGGCCACCATTGCCGCCCGGAACTCCGCCCAGTCCGGGTGTTCGCCGCGCACCGCGCGGTAGTGCGCCACGAGCTCATCCACCGTCGCATCGTGCGGATCCTCAGCCACCGGGGTCAGCTGGGCGACACCCTCGGCGACCAGGAAGGTGTTCATGTCGTCGCTGCTGACATAGAAGCTCGCGCGTGGATCGCGGCGGAGGTTGCGGGTCTTGGCCCGATCGTCGGTGACCGATATCCGGATGAGGCCCGCGACCTCGTCGAACCCGTAACCGACGTTGGACAGCTGGGGCCGCCCGTCCTTCTTGATCGTTACGAGTACGCCCACGCGCTTGGCGCGAAGAACGCCGAGCTGCGCCTCCCGCTGCTCCTCAAATGCCATGCCGACCCTGTTCTCCCGAGAAACCGTGTCGCGATGGATCAATTTCTCATCGTAGCGGTAGGACCGGCGTGTTCGACGAACGCCAGCACCCTGGTCGGACTGCCCGAGCCACCCACGATGGCCAGCGGTGGCGTGACCAGCACGGCACCTCGCGTGGGCAGCCGCCGGAGGTTCTGCAGCTGCGTCAGGCCGTACTTGTTCGCACCCTGGAAGTGCCAGTGGCACGGGAAGGGCTGGTCGAAGGAGGCGGCGCACCCGGCGTCGGTGCCCACCGTCTCGACCCCGATCCCGATCAGCGCCGTCTCCTCCGCGAGCCACCGCGCGCAGGCCGGCGCTACGCCCGGAGTGTGCCCGTCGTTGAGGAACCTCGCCTGGTCGCCGACCCGGCTGTCCCAACCCGTTCGGTACAGCAGCCAGCCTCCGGCCGGCAGCGGACCGTGCTCGTCCTGCCACGCCTCGACGTGCCAACGCTGGAGCAGGAAGTCCGGGTCGGTGGCGACCTCGGCGGAGAAGTCGAGCACCACCGCTGGGCCGACCAGGCGCTGCGGTGGCACCCGGGACACGTCGTCGAGATCCTTGCCGGACAGCCAGTGCACCGGCGCATCGAAGTGCGTGCCGGTGTGCTCAGACAGCCGGATGTTGTTCCAGTAGACCGTTTCGCC
>JBLNGJ010000323.1:0-12035 GCA_050264675.1 Micromonosporaceae bacterium | reverse complement strand
GTTCGTGAAGCCGAGCGAGGCGGCGAAAAGGGGGTGGGTTGCCAGGAAGGTCTGGAAGTACTCGTCAGCTATGTCGGCCAATGCCGTGTTTGATGGGAGCGGTCCACCGGAATTCGTCATTGGCAGTCAGGGGCGCAGTGCTCCCACGAGCCCGCTTCCCCGTGGCTAGCGGGCGGCGACGCTTCGTACGGCCCTCCAGGTTGGACTCGACATTCGGCAGTGCCCACGGTAACGACGTGCGCTCACCAAATTCTTCCCAGAGGAGCGTGAGATGAGCCGCTGTCGTCTTGAGCTGCTCCTAACCAGCGGTGTCCTCGTCGTCGCCAACGCCGAGCCGCCCGCCGACAAGGCGTACGACTGCACCTGCGAGCGGCGATGATCTCGCACGTCTCGGATCCGAAGATAGACGATCATCCCTTCCCATCCCCTTCTCGCGCCCGTACTTTGGCAGACGACGTCAACGCCCGAAGGAGGGGAAGTGGAGGTTCGGGTCCTCGGTCCGGTGGAGGTCTGGCATGACGGACAGCAGATCCGCCTCGTCAGACGCCAGCAGCGGCTGCTTATCGGCATTCTGTCCATGGCGCCCGGTCAGCTCATCTCATCGGATCGGCTGATCGAGTTGCTCTGGGGTGAGACTCCGCCCGCGACCGCGCGCGCGGTCGTCCAGAGCCGCATTAGCGAGCTTCGGGCGACGTTGATTGAGGCCGGCGCAGTGGGCACGGACGCGCATCTGGTGACCCATCGCAGCGGCTACACCCTGCAGATACGGTCCGAAGCGGCCGACGCACACTGTTTCCACCAGCTGGTGACCAAGGCCCGCCATTCTGATTCGGATGCCGTGGCGCGCGACCTTCTCAGAGGTGCTCTTGACCTGTGGCGCGGTCCAGCCTTTGGCGGGCTCCTCGCCGAGCATGCCTACGCTGAGATCGGTCACGGTCTCGATTCCGCTCGACTGACTGCGATCGAGGACCTTGCTGAGATCGAACTGCGCCTTGGCCGCCATGGCCACGTCGTGGACCGGCTGCTCGACCTAGCCAAGGCCAACCTGATGCGGGGACGCCTCGTGGCAAGCCTCATGCGCGCTCTACATCTGGTTGGACGTAGCGCGGAGGCGCTATTGGCCTTCGCGGATCATCAGCGTTGGCTGCGCGACGAACTCGGGATCGATCCGTCCGACGAGCTTCAACAACTGCACCTGGAGATCCTCCGTTCCACGTCGGCCCGGTCCGACATGGGCGGTGACGATGTCGCTGGCGTCGACCCATCCAAAGCCCGCGACCCGGCACGCACGGGCACGGCCGAGCCAGCGGCCGAATTCCCTCTCGCAGTGCCTTGCACCCTGCCTCCCGACATATCTGATTTCTTCGGTCGGGCCGCCGAGGTTGACCATTTAAGCAAGCAACTCACACGGCAAGCTGGCCCTACGGTCGTGGTCGTGACGGGCACTGCCGGCGTGGGCAAGACTGCCCTGTCGACTCACGTCGCCTACAAGCTGCGAAGCCAGTTCCCCGGCGGGCAGCTGTTTAGTGACCTTCACGGCTTTGACGGCGAGCGCCCGGCCCAGCCGGTCGACATCCTGGGCCGGTTCCTACGGGCTCTGGGCGTGGACGGGCTCGCTCTGCCCGCGAATGTCGATGAGCGGGCCGAGCTCTACCGGAACTTGCTCTTCGAGCGTCGGGTTCTGATCGTCCTCGACAACGCCGCAAACGAGAAGCAGATCCTGCCCCTCATCCCGGGTGGCAGTGGTTGTTCCGTCATTATCAATAGCCGAGCCCATCTGGGTGCCTCGCTGGGCGCCGTAATGCTGCGGCTGCGGGCGCTGGAGCAGAGCGATTCGGTCGGGCTGCTTGCGGCCGTGGCCGGCGAGGACAAAGTACGCACAGACGAAAGCGCCGCTCGCGACCTGGTCGAACTGTGTGGACACCTTCCGCTCGCGCTCAGGGTCGCCGGGGCGAAGTTTGCCACGCGGTCTCATCAGAGCCTGCGTAGGTTCACCGATGTGCTCGCCAATGAACGGCGTCGGCTCGATAACCTCACTCACGGGCACTTGGACGTACGCGCGAGTATCGCGATCAGCTACAATGGACTGTCAGGCGGCGCGCAGATGCTGCTGCGGCGACTGCCAGAGATCGAGGCTCCGGAGATCAGCATTTGGGTTGCCGCGGCGCTCACCGACACCGAGTACACGGCCGCCGACGAGCTGCTCGAGGAACTCTGCGCCGCCCATCTGGTTGAATTCAGCGGACGCGACGCTATGGGTGACCCGCGGTATCGGCTGCACGACCTCGTGTGGCTGTTCGCTGCCGAGGCCGGCGAATCCATGGAGCCAACCGAGGTTCGCGCGGCGGCACGCTCGCGCCTATACGGGGCATCGCTGTTTCTCGCCGACACCATGTACTGTGCCCTGCACGGTGGCGACTTCCTCAACACTCGCAGTCATTCCCCACGCCGACCTCAGGATCGACGCCTCACCGCCTACGCGGCAGCCGATCCCCTCAACTGGTTCGAGGTTGAGCGCCCCGTGATCGTCGCACTGATCCGACGAGCGGCGCGCGATGGGCAAGCCGAGGTTTGCTGGGATCTCGCCTGCACCTTGTCGCCCATGTTCCAGGCCAGCCGCAGTTATGACGACTGGTGGACCATTCTCCAGGAGGCTCGCGCAGTCACTGAGCACGCCGGCGAGGCGCGCGGCCGCGCGGCTGTGCTCTACCGCATGGGCATGGTCCGTACCGATCGGCAAGAGTACGAGCCAGCCCGCCGCGACTTCAGCGAAGCCCTTGGCATTTTTCAAGAGGTTGGTGACGACCGCGGTGTCGCCATCGCAACGGCGTTCCTCGCCATGGTCGACCGGTTCCAGGGAAGCGACGAGGCGGCGTTGAGGCAGTACGAGTCGGCCTTGGCCGCCTTCAACGAACTCGGCGATCACGGCGGCGCGGCGCTAGCGAGCCGGGCGATCGGGCAGATCCATCTCACCCGGGGAAGGTACGCCGCTTCCGCCGACGCCTTCGATTGGGCCCTCGGCACCTACCGCAAGATCGGTGCCCGGCAGGGCATGGCGCAGGCCCAGTTCTGGCAAGCGATGCTGCAGCTACAGCTCGGCCATGTCGAGGGCGCCCAGACAGGCTTCACCGAGGTGCTGCGGATGACCCGTGAACTACGGGACGCCACCGGCGAAGCGCAGGCTCTGCGCGGCCTGGGCCTGTGCTATCAACGGCTCGGCGACAACGACGAAGCACGAAGGACTCTGCTCAAGGCGTTACGCATCGTCCGACAACCCCAGGAAGGGCTGCTCGAAAGGTTCATCCGCCAGGAGTTAGCAGATCTCTGACCGCCGCTTCAACCGGCCACGACGCGCACGGGTCAGTTCAGTCTTGGCTGAGCTTGCCGGCCGGGGCGGCGATCCCGGCGTCCAGCCGTGAGCATCCGCTCGATCAGCTTCGGCAGCTGGACCTGAGCGATACCGATCGCACTGTCACTGATGCCGTACGGGATGGTCAAGACGTCATCGTGCAGTACTGCGCCGCACGAGTAGACCACGTTGGGGACGTAGCCGTCGCGTTCGTCCGCGTTGGCCTTGAGCAACGGTTCAGGCAGCGCAGCCAGAGTGACGGACGGATCGTCCAGGTCGAGCAGCACCGCGCCGAGGCCGTAGCTGCGCATCGGCCCGACGCCATGGGTGAGGACGAGCCAGCCCGCGGACGTCTCGATCGGCGAACCACAGTTGCCGACCTGCACGAGTTCCCAGCCGTGGCTGGGGAGATACAGCGCCGTGGGCTGGTTCCAGATCCGGCAGTTGTCGGAGTCAACCACGGAGATCGACTCCCGGTCGGAACGCGACAGGGCCAGGTAGCGGGCGCCGACCCGGCGGGGAAACAGCGCCAGCCCTTTGTCCCGGGCGGCGTCGCCAGCCATCGGTGACGCGTGAAACCGCTGGAAGTCCTTGGTTGCCAGCAAATGCGGCGCGACTCGGGCGCCGTCGTACGCGGTGTAGGTCGCGTAGTAGGTAGCCGTACCGTCATCCTCGACGAGGCGCACCAGGCGGGCATCCTCCATCCCGTTGCTCTCGACGGCGGCGGTAGGCCACAACAATCGCTCGGTCAGGCCGCTCTCCGGCGGGAACTCGATGTCGTAGGTGGCCGCGGCGACCTCACGGATGTGGTCGATCGTGCGTTGGACCCGCTGCCGCCTGAGCGTGTGCTCATGCACCCCAGCGAGGGCTTCGCCGAGTTGTTCGGCGGTGAATGACTCGGCCAGGCGACCCAGGAGCAGGTGGGTCAGTTCCTCGTCGTCGCCGAAGTCGGCGAGCCGAGCCAGAAAGAGCCGGCGCTCGTACGTTGCTGGCCGGCTGCTGCCGGTGACGAGGCACCGCCCGGGTTCATCCAGCACGAGTCTGTCACCCGGCCCGAGAATGCCCGTGCGGAAACCGATCGAGGAGATGTGACCCTCCCCGACACATCGCACGGTCATCACGAACCTGAGTTGTCCCTCCGACAGGCCGGACTGGTCCGGGTGCGCAGCCATCGACGGATTGAACAATGCCGCGCCCTCGGGCGCGTACTCGTGCGTGAAGCAAGCCCCGATGAGCATGCGGCGTTCGGCGGACAGGCGCCTGGGCGACGGAATCTCGTTGGCCACGACGGCGAAGTGGGCGGAGAAGGTCGCGGTGAGGTCGCGGTGGCGGCCCCGGAAATCGGCGATGACGGCTTCGGTCAGCGCGGCGACCTCGGCGTCGTCCAGCTCCATGATGCGGGCGAGGACCGCCGCGGCGCGGGAGCGACCGGTCGGCGTCTCCTCGCCCGGCACGAAGAGCTTCGTGATGACCCGCCGGGGATCCGGACCCAGCCGATGAACGGTACGCGTCGCCAGCTCATTGGTCATGCGTCAGCCTCGACATCTGGCGGCCGTGCTGCAAGGTGGTCCGCAGGGCGTTGACCAGTTCCGCGAACCGCACGGCGTCGCTGCTCATCCGAGCACAGGCGTTCGGCTGGTCAGCAGGCTGTCTGCGAGAGCCTGGTATTGGTCGGCGACGGCTGGCCACAGGAGCGCGGGAGCGAGCCTGGCCGCCTCGGCCGACATCGTCTCGGCCAGGTCTCGGTCGGTGAGTATCAGCTCCAACGCCGCCCCGATCGCCGTTCCGTCACCGTGCGGCACCAACAGTCCGGCGCCGCTGCCGAGCATCTCAACCGCGTGCGGGAACCTGGTGGCCACCACCGGCTTTCTGGCCGCGACCGCCTCGACCAGCACCCCCGATGTGACCTGATCGCGCGAGTCGTAGGGCAGCAGCACCACGTCGGCGCGGCGGATCAGCTGGGTCAGCGACGGTTCATCCAGGTAGGCACCCTCGAACCGGACCGACCGCGACACCCCGACGGCCCGGGCCCGCTCGGCCAAATGCCGGCGGTAGCTCTCACCCTGCCGTTGCCGGACCCGAGGGTGGGTCTGGCCGGCGATGATGTAGGCGGGCACGGGATTCATCCGGCGGAGCTGGTGCAGCCCGTCGATCGCCCACTCGATGCCCTTTCCCGGTCCGAGCAGTCCCCAGGTCAGGATGAGCGGCCGACGCCCCGGTGTCGCGAGGTCATGCGGGCCGCGGTCGAGGGCGCCGTGGGGAATCACGACCACCTTGTCGCCGTCGACGCGGTACTGGGCGATGAGCCGGTTACGTGCGGCGGCGGTCATCGTGACCACCGCGGCCGATGCGCTGACCGCTGTCTCGAGCACCTGCCGCTGATGCGCGGTCGGGCTGGCCAACACCGTGTGCGCGACGAGGACAATCGGCACCCGCACCCGATCGAGGACCGCCAGCAGGTGCTCGCCGTCGGGTCCGCCGTAGATGCCGTACTCGTGCTGAACGACCGCCAGGTCGAAGGCGTTCAGCATCTCCGCCGCCGCCCGGTATGACGCGGGCGCACGACTCTGCAGGACGCCAACCACCTCAGCCGAACACGACGTGACTGGCGAGTCGGCCACCCGGACCACGCCGGCGTTCACGTCGGAACCGGGTCGGGTCAAGCTCCGCAGCAAGGCGGACGTGAAGCTCGCTAGCCCGCACTTGGTCGGAGGATATGTGCTGAGGAAACCGTAAGAGCCAGGCACATGGGCCACCTTCCGGTTGGCGCCGGCCTCACACGAGAACGGTCGCGGCAGAGGCGATCGGGAAGCGCCATGAGCGACCCGTGCAGGTCACGTGGAGCGCCGTCGGTGGGGCGCGGACGAGTGCCGGGCGCCGGCGCGGGTTGTCGATGGACGGCGGCGGCCGGACGGAGCGACGGTATGCGCGACCGACGGCGGCACCAGCCGGCGCCGACCGGGTGCAAGCTCGGCCAGGAGCGGATGTCCGGGCGAGATTCTCGTCGTGGTCGATCGGACTCCGGCCCGTCGGATCAGGTCGTCGACCCCCCGGCGCTGTGCGTCGGTGCTGAGTGTGATCACGGTTCCGCTGGCCCCGGCCCGCCCGCTGCGGCCCGAGCGGTGCAAGTATGCCTTGTACTCGGCCGGCGGGTCGGCATGAATGATGATGCGTACGTCGTCGACATGGATACCACGCGCGGCGATGTCGGTGGCCACCAACGTCGTGGCGGTGCCCGCGATGAACGCGGACAGGTTGCGGTCACGCACGTTCTGGGTGAGGTTGCCGTGCAGCTCGACTGCTGCTACGCCGGCCGCGACCAGCTTGCGGGTCAACGCCTTGGCCCGATGCTTCGTGCGCGCGAAGACCATCGAACGCCCGGGCGCGGCCGTAAGGTCGACCAGAACGGCAAGGTGCTCATCATCGTTCAGGTAGAGCACGTGGTGCTCCAGCGTCGGGGCCGCGCTCAGCACCGGGTCGGCGTCGTGGGTCACCGGCTCGCGCAGGTAACGGCGGGCGAGGACGTCGACGTCGGAGTCCAATGTGGCCGAAAACAGCAGGCGTTGACCGGTCCGCGGAGTCTGGTCGAGCAGCCGCCGAACGGTGGGCAGGAAGCCGAGATCGGCCATGTGGTCGGCCTCGTCGATGACGGTTATCTCAACGCTGCGCAGGTCGACGTGCCCGTTGCGGGCATGGTCCTCGAGCCGGCCCGGGCAGGCGACCACCACGTCGACACCACCGCGCAGCTGCGCGATCTGTCGACCGGCGGGCACTCCGCCGAAGACGGTCATCGTGCGCAGCGACAGCGCCGCTGCCAGCGGGGTCATGGTCGCGTGGATCTGGGTGGCGAGCTCACGAGTTGGCGCGAGGATAAGCGCCCGCGGCCGGCCGGCCCGGCGGGGGCCGGGAACCGACGCGAGGCGGGCAAGCAGGGGCAGGACGAAGGCGTACGTCTTGCCGGATCCGGTCCGGCCTTTGCCGAGGATGTCGCGTCCCGCGAACGCGTCAGGCAGCGTAGCGGCCTGGATCGGGAACGGTTCGGTGATGTTGCGCGCGGCGAGGAGGTCGACGAGCACCGGCGGCACGCCCAGAGCGGCGAAGCCAACCAGAGATGGAGTATGGGGACGGCGAGCCGTCATGAACGCTCCGAAGAATAAGGGATTCCCCTGCCGGGCCCGGTGAGCTCGGCAGGAGGAATCGCGGGCGCAGACCGCCCGAGGTGAATGGGTCGACGAACGCCGTCGACCGAGGAAACCTGGATGGTGGCTAGACGAGCTGGATGTTCGTCGCCTGCGGACCCTTGGGACCCTGGGTGATCTCGAAGCTCACCCGCTGGTTCTCGTTCAGGCCGCGGTAGCCTTGCCCGGCGATGGCCGAGAAGTGTGCGAACACATCCGCGCCACCACCGTCAGGCGTAATGAAGCCGAAACCCTTGTCGGCGTTGAACCACTTAACTGTACCGACAGCCATGATCACTCCTTAGCGAGGCTGCAAGTCCACACCGTGTGGACCGGTGTCGCCGCGTGATCACCCATGGGCCATGGCGCAAAGCGCCTGGCGAACCCTCACCAAGCGCTGGCAAAGTATGCGAAACCAAACTGCAACCCCGTTAGCCTAGCACGTCGTGTTGTGGATCAACGTCGCAGCGTCCGCCGCCTACTGCTCCAGGAACCAGCCGGAGTTGATCGAATAGTCCAGGTAGACGGCGTGCTGGGTGGTGGACGGAGCGAAGGCCCGATACCGGCCGCTGGCGTCGTACGGGCCGACGCACCTGTCACGAACACCCGCACGCTACGCGCGACCCAGCAGTCCATGTCAATCCCTCCAAAGCGTGAGGACCCGTGAGTTGGTTGCGCGGTCGCACCAATCCGAAGCGGGCCGTAATCGCCCGCCGGTCGCGGACGCCGGAGTTAGTTTCATCGACGGAGGTGACAGCGTCCGGTGGTTGCCGCTATTGTCTGAGGGCAACTCGAGGGGACGGGCCCGGGTCTCCTGGAGGACCGCGACGGCACGCGGTTGGTGTGCTACCGGGCATAGCGGGGCTGGGGATGGGGAGGTGCCCAGCCCCGCTCCTATTGCCGCTGACAGCGGCGTTTGCGGGAAAACGGCAACTCCACTTCTCAAGCGAAGGCTTCGCCTACCACCTTAGGTGCGCTCCGTCGTGGACTGCTGGTGCGTTCAGGCCAGGCGGGCGAGGACTCGTTTAGCGATGCGTCGTCGCGCCGTACCCGCACGGATGTGCCGATCCGGCGCCATCTCGCCCTCGATTGCCTCGCGCAGGCGCGCGCGCTCATCGGCAGAGAGCCGGTCGACGACCGACTCCGCGGCGCTGAGCGCGTGAAACTGCTCGAACCCGGAGTGCGAGTTCACGATGGCGTCGATGATGCAGTGCAGATCCGATACCGCCGGTGCGCCCTGCATGAGGCCGATGGCGAAGATCCGACTGCCGTTGCCGTCTTCAAACAGCGACCGAACCTCGTCGGGAATCCACGACCGGGCGCCGGCCGCCGTGCGAGCGACGGGAGGCTGAACGGTACGAGCGGATCGTGCGGTTCGGCGTGGCCATGGACCACCGGGTCGAGCTGCTCGGCTACTCCGAGGCCGACGCACTCGCCGGTGTGTGCTACTCGTTCGCCGGTGGCGAGGCGCTCGGCCTCAAGACGCCCGACGATCTCCTCGCCGACGCGAGCAACGACGGGTGGCGCACGGTGATCAAGGAGATCTTCTCGCCGACGGCCAGCAACTGGTACGCGGTGCGCTCGGACGTGAGCGAGCTGCGGACGCACTTCCGCAACGAGCTCGAGATCCACCTCGACCGGTGCTTTGGGCTCACCTCCCGCTGCCCGGCCTGCCTGGCCCACGGCGACCTTCATGGCGGCAATGTGGTCGTCGACCACCTCGATCGCGCGTACTTCATCGACTACCGCAACGCGGGGGTCGCCCCGCGTCTGATCGATTTCGCGGCCCTCCAGGCGACCGCCCGCTTCTCTCACGTCGACAGCTTCCGACCGGCCCGGGGCTGGCCGAAGAATGCCACGTCGGCGTTGGTCGAGGCGATCGCGGCGACCGTACGCAAGGAGGAGCGGGTTCTCGGGCGGCGCCTGGTGAACGGTGAGCGATGGATCGAGGTGGCCGCCGAGCTCGACCGGGCGCGGCTGGCTAACTTCTCGGAGAGCGATCCACCCGAGGCACTGTGGACGAACTTCGCCTACTGCCTGAGCCTGTTCCGGTTCACCCACATGCAGTGGTACCGCAAGCTCCGGCTGCTCGCCTGGTTCAGCGCCCTGACCGCCGCCGCCGAGAAATCGGGCTGACCACGCGTTACTGGCCTATGCGCCCGTCGATCCGCTCGCGTAGCAGGTCGGCGTGGCCCAGATGACGGGCGTACTCATGGATCGTGCCGACCAGCACCTCGCGCAGCGACAACTGCCCGCCGCCGCTGCCGTGCTGATTCAACGGGTCGTCGCCGGTGATGTCGAGGCTGGCCGCCTCGGCCACGTAGCGCGTGGCGAAGTCGACCTCCGCACGCCATGCGGCCCACGCCTCGGCAACCACCCGAGGGTCGGCGACGGCGCCATCGAAGTCACCGTCGCGGTCGGCGTCCGTGCAGTACAGCCGGGGCACGTCCTGCCCCGCCATCAACACCCGAAACGTCGCCCGCTCAACTTCGGCCAGGTGTCGCACCAGCCCCAGCAGCGACATGGTCGACGGCTCGACCGAACGCCGCGCCATGGCCTCCGCATCAAGGCCCGCACATTTCATCTCCAACGTGAGGCGTACGCAGCGCAGGGCCTCGACGAGCGTGGTGCGCTCGTCGCCCAAGGTCGGCCCGTTCTCACGCGGGTCGTCGTCCGACGGCCGGCCATCGACGGTGAACATGTCGGCTCGTCGGGTCGTAGCCATAGCCGCAATCGTCCACGCTGGGCCCGGCGGCCGACAACGGATTAACGCCGGCGCCTCAGGTGCTGCGGCGCATCCCGGCGAGCAGGGCACCGAGGATGAGGACGACGCCGACGATGATCAGCCACACGCCGGCGGTCTGGCCCGCGATGAAGCCGACGACGACGGCCGCCAGGCCGAGGAGAACCAGAATCAGTGGCAGCGACTGCTTCAGCGTGAGCCCTTTGTCGCTGGCGTTGTCGGGCGGGCCGACCAGGCGAACGCGACGCAGGAGTGCGATCATTTTTTTCTCCTTGGGCTAGGGCGCGCGCCCGCCGCCCGTGGCGTCGAGGACGCTCGTGATCAAGAGGCGCGTCGATGCAGATTAGCGAGCCGGTGGCGCCTCCACAAGACCCGAACTGGCAGGTGCACGACGGCTCATCCGCCGGTGATCCCTTCGATTCGCAAGGGATCTGGATCGCGGCCCCATCCTTGCCGCCGATACGCCGGCGCCGGTATGTTCCCGGCAAAACGGCGCCGGGGTATCCCGTCATCTCCTGGCAAGTCGGCACAAGGAGCGCATGGCCATCGACCTTGACGCGTGGCGGACGTTCGCCGATGACGGTGCGCCGGCGTTCGAGCGTCCGGTGGTGCTTCGCGGGCTGCTCACCGACCCCGCTCACGTCGGGGCACTGATTGATGATGCGGTGCGGACGGCCACCCGCACCATGCACGACGCCCTGCGCATCAGGGGATTCCGTCAGGGTCTGCTCGACTACCGGCTCACCCAGGCGCTCATCCTGACTCGCGCAGACCGGCCTCCACTGTGGTCGGTTCGAAGCCGGCCCCGGCGATCGCCATCGGCGGCACCAGCGGGTCGTGCCCGGCGAGCACAGCGACCCGACCGGTCAGCGCCCGGGCCAGCGGCACCGAGGCCGCGCCCCGCACGTCGTCGGTCTCCGGCCGGCCCTTGTACGCGATGCCGCATACGAGCACCTTCGCGGCCGCGGCACCCCCGGCGCGCCGGTCGAGCCCGTCGAGCACCCGCTGCGCCACGACGTCGGGTAGCGACTCGTTGACCGCCCGCGCCGCCGGCACCAGCCGCGGGGCGTAGCCGGCGGCCCGGCTGCTCGCCTGCAGCAGGTAGGGATCCTTGACCAGGCAGCTGCCGCCGACGTATCCGGGCAGCGCGATGTCCGGTCGCGGGTAATTCCGGTTCGCCGCCTCGATGACCTCGCGGCCGCTCACGCCGAACGCGTCGGCCATGAAGGCCACCTCGTTGCCGAACCCGTAGAGCATGTCGGTGTGCGCGTTGCAGACCAGCTTGACCAGCTCGGCCACCTCGAGCGAGGAGACCGGGACCGTCGCCGGGGTCACTATCGAGAACAGCTCACCGGCCCGCTTGGTCGAGGTCTCGTCCAGACCGCCGATGATCTGTGGCAGGTTCGCGATCTCGGTCAGCGCGCGGCCCTGGATGGTGCGTTCGGGGCAGTACGCGAGCAGCGGTGCCGGCTGAACCGGTTGCAGCATCGGCAACACGACGCCGCGGCAGGCGCCGACCGGCACCGTGCTGCGGACCACCATCAGCGTGTCACCGCCGACCACCGGCAGCGCCATCGCCACCGCCTCGCGCAGATCGGTCAGGTCGGGCGCGCCGGCCATCGGGTCATATCCGGTGCCGACACAGTGGGCAGGCGGCTGCGCTCGACCTTGCCGAGCGCGCTTCGCGGCAACTGGGCGACGACGTGAAACACGTGCGGCACCTCATAGGGGGCAAGCGATCGGCGGCAGGACTCGTACACGTCGG
>JBLNGJ010000322.1:0-8529 GCA_050264675.1 Micromonosporaceae bacterium | reverse complement strand
GCGATGAGGAAGCTCAGGAACGAGAAGAACGGCAGCAGCACCTGGCCGGTCGCGAACATGTGGTGCGCCCACACGCTCATCGACAGGGCGGCGATGCCGATCGTGGCGGCGATGAGGCCCTTGTAGCCGAAGATCGGCTTGCGGCTGAAGACCGGGATGACCTCGGAGATGATGCCGAAGAACGGCAGCGCCACGATGTAGACCTCGGGGTGGCCGAAGAACCAGAACAGGTGCTGCCAGAGCATGGCACCACCGGTGGCGCTGTCGTAGACGTGCGCGCCGAGGTGGCGGTCGGCGGCCAGGGCGAGCAGGGCCGCGGCGAGGATCGGGAAGACCATGAGCACCAGCAGCGAGGTGACCATGATGTTCCAGGTGAAGATCGGCATCCGGAACATCGTCATGCCCGGGGCGCGCAGGGTCAGGATCGTCGTGATCATGTTGACCGCGCCGAGAATCGTGCCGAGACCGGAGATGACCAGGCCGACGATCCACATGTCGGCGCCGGCGCCCGGCGAGTTCGTGGCGTCGTTCAGCGGGGCGTACGCGAACCAGCCGAAGTCGGCCGCCCCGCCGGGGGTGATGAACCCGGCCACGGCGAGGGTCGCTCCGAACGCGTACAGCCAGTAAGCCAACGCATTCAGTCGCGGGAAGCTCACGTCGGGGGCGCCGATCTGCAACGGCACGATGTAGTTGGCGAACGCGAAGAGGATCGGCGTCGCGAAGAACAGCAACATGATCGTGCCGTGCATGGTGAAGAGCTGGTTGTACTGCTCCGGCGAGAGGAACTGCGGGCCCGGCCGGGCCAGCTCGGCCCGCATCAGCAGGGCCATGAACCCGCCGATGATGAAGAACACGAACGACGTGACCATGTACATGATCCCGATCTGCTTCGCGTCCGTGGTCCGGATGATCCGCGCGAAGGCCGAGCCCCGCGTGGACTCCCGCACCGGCCACGGCCGAGTCACGATCGGCTTCGGGGCAACAGTGGTCACTCAGGCCTCCCGGAGCTGCGGCATCGGTGCACACCACGGCGCGCCATGATCGCGGCGGCACCTCGATCGCAGAATAATCCTCTCCCCGGCCCAGGCCCGCCCGGGGGTGGCCCGCACCGCACCACGGCGACCCTGCACACCACACCATCCTCCCCTTCGAGATCTTGGATGATTTGCGGGCCTGGAGGCCCCTGTTTCATCCAAGATCTCGAAGATCAGATCTGGTACGTCCTGGACACCAGCACGAGGTCAGAGGTGTGCGTCCCCGCCACCCCGACCTCGGGTGGACGGGGGACGAAGCCCGGCAGCTCGGCCAGCCCGTCGCTGCCGTCCATGATCCGGAAGGTCACCGGACCGGAGCCGGCCAGCACGAGCTGGAATGTCACCCCCTCGGGCGGCGGCGCGTGGAACAGCACTCGGAACGGGCCGGACCCGACCGGCACCGGGCGGCCGGCCACGGTCGCCGAGACCACCCGGGGCCCGGCCTGCACGCCGAGGAAGACCAGCCGGACCGACCGCTGGGGACGCAGCGTCACGATCAGCCGGCGAACGCCGCCCGAGGTGGTGTCCGCGACCACGCGCAGCTCCGGTGCCGGCAGCGTGGCCGCCTGGGCCGGTCCGGTGGCCCGCAGCCCGCCAAGGGTGGGGAAGCGCTCGGAGATGTCGGCGGTCGCGTTGCAGTCCGTGAGGCGGGCGCAGCCGCCGACGTAGCCGTCGGTCCACCCGCTCGGTGCGGCCTCGGCGCTGACCCACAGGGCCTGGCCGGAGTCGGCGTCCAGGGCGTACATCAGCTGGGAGGGCGCCGGCCGGGCGGCGTCGAAACGGTCCCCCGCCAGGCCGGCGATCACACCGACGAGGGCGAGCCCGGCGCTGACCACGGCCGGTGCGGCCGCCCACCACCGGCGGGCGCGCTCGCGCTGGGCGTCCGCCGCCGGGAAGATCCATTCGAGGACGGGCAGCAGCGCGAGACCCAGCAGCACGGCGAAGAACGCCGCCGCGCCGCCGGTGGCCAGGCCGAGCGCGGGGAAGAACAGCACCACGGTCGGGGCGAGGATCAGCACCGCCACCGCCGCCCCGGCGACCTGGGCCGCCAGCCGTCCCCAGGCCGGCCGCACGGCGAGGCCGATCAGCCCGGCGCCGGCCCCGGCCAGCGCCGGCAATGCGGCCAGGTAGGAGCCGCCGGGAGTCATCGCCGCGAGCCCGACGCCGAGCCCGGCGAGCCAGGCCAGGGCACCCACGGCCAGGGCCGCTGGGCCGATGCGCCGGCGGCTCAGCGCGTACCAGCCGAAGAGAACCAGGCCGACCAGGCCGAGGACGGCGACGCGGAACCAGCCGGGCCGCCATGGGTCGATCATTTCGGCGTACCCCGGGCGCAATGCCACCAGGCCGAGCCAGAGCAGCTGGGCGGCGACCGGCGCGAGCAGCAGCGGCACCAGGGTCAGGCCGAAGGCCGCCGCCGTACGCGGCAGGGTCAGCTCACCGCGACCGCGCAAGGCCCAGGCGAGCGCGGCGACCGCGAAGACGGCGAGCGCCGCGAGCGGCCACACCAGCCAGCCGGGGTAGCGCACGAGCAGGCCGGGCACCGGGAAGTAGGTGGCGTCGAAGGCGCCCGGCTGGCTCAGGGTGGCCAGGTCGGCCGCGCCGAACGCGCGGGCCAGCGCGAGCGCGTTCGCCCCGTGCTGCTGCAGGCTGGCCTGGTCCATCATGGACGGTGTGTCCTGCGGCGTGTGGTAGGCCGCGGACCCGTCGATGAAAGCGGAGTTGAGCCCGGTGAACCCGCCGCGTTGGAGGAACCGGGTGAAGTCGGTGTCGTTCGGCAGGATCCGGTAGACCTCGACGGCGAAGCTGGTGCCCACCGGGTGGGGCGCGTGCGCGGCGAAGACGTCGACCAGGCGGGCGTTGCCGGTGGAGGTCTCGAACATGATGACCGGACCGCCGCTGCCACGCGCCTCCAGGTTGAGCACGACGCCGCCGCCGGCGGCGAGGCGGTGCTGCCCGGCGAAAGCCTCGGCGCCGCACAGGCACGCCTCCTCGGCGTCGGTGAGCACGAAGATGATGTCGTTGCCGGGGCGCGGGCCGGCGGTCATTGCCCGGGCGGTCTCCAGGATGGCGGAGACACCGGCGCCGTCGTCGCTGCCGCCCGGTCCGTTCTGCACCGAGTCGTAGTGGGCGACCAGGAAGACCCGCCCGGTGGATGCGGTGCCCGGCAGCGCCGCGACCACGTTGCGGACCCGCGCCATCGACACCGATCCGCCGTCACCGTCACCGTCGGGCGAGGCGCCGACCGCGTCCTGCACCTCCGTGGTCAGGCCCAGCCCACGCAGCGTGCTGACCAGATAGTCGCGCACCTCGTCGTTGGCCGGGCTGCCGGCCACGTGGGTGCGGGCGGCCACGCGCTGATCGTGGGCGAACGCCCGGGCCGCACTGAACTCGGTCGGTGGGGTCTGCGTCCCGCGCGGCGCGGGCGCCATGATGTTCGCGAGGGAGAGGGCGGCCAGGGCACCGAGCAGCACGAGGGCGCCGAGGCCGACGAGGAGTGCGCGCGGTCGGATCATGCTGCCGCCTCCGCTGGGGGAACGCGTCGGAGTGTCACGCGACCATCTTGCCGTGGCGGACCGGTCGCCGATCCGTCCGTCCGGGTGGGGTTCGGACGGGAGGACCCGGGAAAAGTCCAAGATCGGCAGGGGTGCGCCCGGAGCCGAACGCCCCTAGAGTGGTGACCGCTCAACCGGCGTGTCGCTGGTGCATACGTGACGACCGGCGCGGTGGCCGGCGCGGTGGACTGGGGGGCGGATGGCACGAAAGGCCGGGGTCGGCGGACGGCTGCGGTACTGGTTCGACAACACCATGTCCCGCGGCACCGTCGGCCTCATCGGATGGCTCGCGTTCGCGTCACTGGCCCTCGTCGTCGCGGTGACGGTAGGGCTCGCGGTGGTCGACCCGCAGGAAGGCGCTCACCCCTTCCTGCTGCTGTGGCAGACGTTCGTGGCCACCTTCGGGCTGGGCGGACCGGAGACCGGCACGTTGGCCGTGTACGCGCTGTGGTTCCTGCTCGGCGTCGGCGGCATCTTCATCGTCAGCGCGCTGATCGGTCTGCTCACCAGCGGCCTCAACCGCCGCCTGGAGCAGTTGCGCAAGGGCCGCTCGGTCGTGGCCGAACGTGGACACACCGTGATCCTCGGCTGGTCCGACCAGGTCTACACGCTCGTCTCGGAACTCATCGAGGCCAACCGCAGCCGCCGTCGCGCCGCCGTGACGATCCTCGCCGAAGAGGACAAGGTCGTCATGGAGGATCGGCTGCGCCACCGGCTCGGCTCGACCGGAAACACCCGGGTGGTGTGCCGCACCGGCAACCCGCTCGACCTCACCGACCTCGAGATCGTCAACCTGAACGCCGCCCGATCGATCCTCATCGTCGCTCCGCAGGGCGCCTCGGCCGAGGACGCCGACGCGTACACGTTGAAAACGCTGCTCGCGATCAACCGCGGCCCCGCCTTCCGCAACCACCGCCACCACGTCGTCGCCTCCGTGCGCGACGGCCGCAACCGGGCGGTGGCCCGGCTCGCCGGCGGTGACGCCGTGGTCATCGACGCCGACGACATCAGTGCCCGGCTGCTGGTGCAGACGGCCCGCCAGTCCAAGCTCTCGGTGGTCTACCAGGATCTGCTCGACTTCGGTGGTGACGAGTTCTACCTGGTGGCCGAACCGAAACTGGTGGGCCGCCCGTTCGGGCAGGCGCTCTTCGCCTACCGGCACAGCTGCCCGGTCGGGCTGCTGCACGGCAACGGCACCACCACCCTGAACCCGCCGATGCAGCAGGTGATCGAGCCCGACGACAAGATTGTCGTGCTGGCCGAGGATGACTCGTCCATCAAGCTCTCCGACCGCCGGATCCCGGTCGACGAGTCGGTCATCGTGCACTCCTTCCGCGGGCCACAGGCACCCGAGCGCACGCTCATCCTCGGCTGGAACGGCCGCGCCGTGCGCATCATCGAGCAGCTCGACATCTACGTCACGGCGGGCTCCACAGTAGACATCGTGACCGACCGCACCGACGCCGACGCGCAGGTGGCCCAGCTCTCCTACCGCCTGCGCAAGCTCACCGTCACGGTCAAGGACGGCGACACCCGCGACCGCAATGTGTTGGAGTCGCTGGACATCCTCGCCTACGAAAACCTCATCGTGCTCTCCAACGACCTGCTCGAGCCGCTGCCGGCCGACTCGCGGGTGCTGGTGACCCTGCTGCACCTGCGGGACATGTTCGCCAAGCGCGGCAAGCCCGGCTCGATCGTCAGCGAGATGCGCGACGACCGTGACCGCGCGCTGGCCCAGCTGACCAAGGCCGACGATTTCGTGATCAGCGAACAGCTGGTGAGCCTGCTGATGACCCAGATCTCGGAGAACCGCCACCTCGAGTCGGTCTTCACCGACCTCTTCGACCCCGACGGCGCCGAGATCTACGTGCGGCCGGCGAGTTACTACGTGCGCTCCTCGCCGGGCATCACGTTCGCCACCGTGGTGGAGTCGGCCCGGCGGCGCAACGAGGTGGCCATCGGTTACCGGGCGGCCGACCCCGGTGACGGCCACGGGGTTGTCCTCAACCCGGACAAGACCCGGCCGATGCCACCGATCGACCGCGTGATCGTGCTGGCCAACAGCTGACCGTAGGCCGAGTTGAGTGGCCGGGGTGCCGGCCAACGGTCATGCTGGACGGGTGTACGGCGACCTGCCGGTGACCGCCTCGGTCACCATCCCCCGGGCGGAGCTGGAGTGGCGGTTCAGCCGTGCCAGTGGTCCGGGCGGGCAGTCCGTCAACACGGCCGACTCGCGGGTGGAGCTCCGCTTCGACCTGGCCGGTTCGGCCAGCGTCCCGGCGCACCTCAAGGCGCGGGCGCTGGCCCGCCTGGCGCCGCGCCTCATCGACGGCGCGCTCGTGGTCACCGCCTCGGAACATCGGTCGCAGTTGGACAATCGGCGAGCCGCGGCGGCCCGGCTGGTGGCGCTGCTCACCGAAGGCTTCGCGCCCCCGGCCCGGACCCGCCGGGCCACGCGGCCGTCCCGGGCGGTGGTGCGGGCCCGGGTGGAGGCCAAGCGCCGCCACGGCCGGCTCAAGCGGGAACGCCGCAACCTGGACGAGTGACCGGTCCGCGCTGACCACACCGGCGGCGGCGCGCTCGAGCGCCATATGGATTTTTCGTACAAGTCGGGAAGAAGAGCGCCTCGGTAGCTGACCCCCGCCCGGGCGGTATGCGCGTGACAAGACTCACGAGATTGGTCGATCGATTTGGTTTATCGCGCGCCCGGCAGGCAGGGTCGGCGTTCGTGTGCCTCCCCGCACACGATCGCCAACGAAGGAGTCCCCCAGTGCCCTCCCGCCACCGTCGGCTGTCCAAGCTCCGACCCCACGCCCTCTCCATCGCCCTCGGCGTCGTCTTCGTCGTCGTGCTGACCGGCGTTGCCCTCGGCCCGACCCTGCGGAGCACCGGTGAGACCGCCGACGCCGCCGCGCCATCCGTCGCCACCGCCGACGACCGCAGTCAGGCCGCGTCCCGCGACATGGTCCGCACGGCGCCCGCGACCGTTACCCCGACGCCGACCCCGGCCGCGGCGAAGCCATCGCCGACCAAGGCGACGACCGCACCGAAGCCGGCCGTGCCGGCCGGGTGCCAGAAGTACACCGGCAACCGTCGCATCGGTTGCAGCCTGCTACCGGCCTTCGGCTTCTCGACCGCGCAGATGCCGGCGCTGGACAAGTTGTGGACGCACGAGAGCAACTGGAACGAGCGGGCCCGCAACCCCTCCTCCGGCGCGTACGGCATCCCGCAGGCCCTGCCGGCCACCAAGCTGGCCACCGCCGGTGCCGACTGGCGCACCAACCCGGCCACGCAGATCAAGTGGGGCCTGAGCTACATCAAGGCTCGCTACGGCACGCCGAGCAACACCTGGGCGTTCTGGCAGGCCCACAACTGGTACTGATCGAGTCCCGGGGTTGGCCGGCGTCGATACCCTCTCGATGGCGTGCCAGCCCCGGGTCAGTCCACAAAGCCGACCGTGAAGAACGCCGCGGTCGGGTCGTGGGTGGCCGCGTCGAAACAGCCCACCGAGACCACCTCGGCACCGCCGCTGGACCACCACGCCCCGACCGTGCAGTACGCCGGCGGGCTGCCGAACATGCCGACGCTGACGTGTCCATTGAGGACGCCCAGACCCGGGAACGTCACCCGGTACCAACCCTCGGCCAGTTCAACGGCGGTCGGCGCACCGCCGTCGTTGGACCAGCCGAGCACGTCCGGCGGTGCGGCCGGGTTGGGGTGCACGACGGCACTCGCGTGGGAGGCGTTCGTGCCGAGCAGGCTGCGGCCTTGGCTGAAGGTCAGCGTGAACCGGGAGTCCACCCACGCGCCGCCAATGTCGTAGCAGCTGACCGGCAGCGTCGGCGGGTCGGTCGGCTGCGGCTCGAGCACCTCGCACCGCACCGGGCTGGTGCCGTAGGCGGTGGCGTCGAAATGGCCGTTAAGGAAGTCGGCCGGATACGTGTCGGTGACGGAGGTCGCCTGTATGCGGTAGCGGCCCACTCCCAACCGCTCCACCGTGATCGGGCCGCCGGCCGAGTCGAAGGAGTAGGTGGTGCTGGGTTCGTACGGCATGGCCGGCGCGGCCTGGTTGGACCACAGGTAGAGGAACGTGTCAGCGGCCGACTGGCGGTTGGTGAAGTTCGCCACGAACCGCGTATCGGCCGCGGCGCCCGCTTCGTCGAAGCAGCGCACCCGCAGCAGCAGGTCCGGCGCCGACTGCACCCAGCTCTGCACGGTGCAGAAGTCACTGTTGGTCGAGCCGTACGCGGTGGCGTGCGCGACGCCGCCGCTGACCGCCATGCCGGCGAACCGGACGCGGTAGGCACCGACCCCCTCGCGCACGATCTGCACCTGCCCGCCGGTCGAGTTGAACTCGTATCCGGTGTTCACCACATAGCTCGCCACGTCCGGCTGGTGCGCCCACACGTACCCCTCGGCGGTCGGCACCGCCTGCGCCGCGCCGGGCACCACCAGCACGGCGGCGACGGCGATCAGTCCGGTTAACGCGTACCTGAACCAGCGCATAGCTCCTCCTCGGTCGGTCTGACCGGTAGAGGGCCGAGCGCGGTCAATGCCAACAACTTGCAGATAGATCAGCAAGGACTGGACGCGACGCGGTGCGGCGTGGTGGCGGTGCGCCCGTCGGCCGCGGTGGCGACGACCCACCAGGTGGCCGAGGATGCGAAGACCTGCACGGTACGCCGGGCCTCACTCCCAGTGACGTCCATCAACCGGCTCCGTAGCGCGAAGGTCCGCCAGTACAGGCGGGCCTCGGCCAGGGGTGCGCCGGTCGTCTCGGCGCCGACGATCAGCTTGAAGACGCCCCCGTCGCATGTCACCCGGGCCGCGGCCTGGGCGGTGAACGGCACCACCAGCACGCCGCCGGCCGGGCTCGACGTCCCGGGCGAAGGTTCCGGTCCGGCGCTCGGTGACGCTGCACCGAGCCCGGCGTCGGTCCGACC
>JBLNGJ010000321.1:0-4784 GCA_050264675.1 Micromonosporaceae bacterium | reverse complement strand
ATCGTCCAACGAAGGTCCGGGTCGAGGCGCAACCCGTCGGGCACACGGTCGCCGTCCAGCCAGGCCCGCAGCTGCGCCGCGTCATCGACGCCGGCGAAGCGGGCGAGCCAACGGGCGGCGGCAAGCTGTCCACCGCTGCTCGGCTCGGCGGCCGCCATCGCGGTGCGGCAGACCTCGGCCAGCACCGCCCGCGCGGCCGGCTGTTCGGCGGCCGGAAGGTAGCGCGCGATCGCGCGTAGCTGCGCAAACTGCGCGACGTCCTCGAAGACCGCCACCTGGTTCTCGGTCGGCAGCGCGGCCGCGCACAACGTGACGAACTCCCGCGCGGGCATCTCGGCGTCGCGGGTCGCGTCGGCCACGGCCGACCAGACCACGGCCCGGGCCAGCGGGTCGGCCAGGCGCGGCAGGGTCTGCGGCAGACCCGTCCGGCTGCGCTCATCGAAACGGATCTTCGCAAAGGTGAGGTCGCCGTCGTTGAGCAACAACAGGTCGCCCGCGGCCACGCCGGCCAACGCAGTGGCGACCGTCCGTCCATTGTCGATATCGGGATCGAGGTCGAGCGCGACCTGGTAACGCCGGGTGACCGGGCCAGACGCCTCGCCGGCGTAGACGCCCACCCCGATCCGGTGCGGGCGCAGCGTCGGGTAGTTGGGGTCGGCCGACTGCACCACCGCCACCTCGGTGTAGTTACCGCTCGGGTCGATGCTGACCTGCGGCCGCAGCGTGTTCACCTGCGGCCGGCGAAGCCAGACGTCGGCCCAGGTCCGCACGTCGCGACCACTCACCGCGGCCAGCGCGTCGAGCAGGTCGGCCAGGGTCGCGTTGCCGAACGCGTGCGCGGCGAAGTGCGCGCGTACGCCGGCCAGAAACGCGTCATCGCCGATCCAGGCGACCAGCTGGCGCAGCACCGATGCGCCCTTGGCGTAGGAGATGCCGTCGAAGTTGAGCAGGGCCAGCCCGGCATCCGGCACGTCCTCGGGGGCGACCGGATGGGTGGATGGGCTCTGGTCGGCCGCGTACCCCCAGCTCTTGCGACCGGCCGCGAAGCCGGTCCAGGCATCGGTGAAGCGGGATGACTCAACGGTGACCCGGTAACCCATGTACTCCGCGAAGGACTCGTTGAGCCACAGGTCGTCCCACCACCGCATGGTGACCAGATCGCCGAACCACATGTGGGCCATCTCGTGGGCGATGACGAGCGAGCGCTGCTCCCGTTCGGCGTCGGTAACCGCGGAGCGAAAGATGAACTCCTCGCGGAAGACGACACAACCGGGGTTCTCCATCGCCCCGGCGTTGAACTCGGGCACGAACGCCTGGTCGTACTTGCCGAACGGGTAGCGCACGCTGAAAAGCTCGTGGAACCGGTCGAGGCTGCCGCGAGTCAGACCGAAAATCTCGTCAGCGTCCTTGTCCAGATGCGCGGCGAGTGATCGTCTACAGTAGAGTCCGAGGGGTATTCCGTCGTGCTCGTCGCGGCGCACGTGGTAGGGGCCGGCCACGAGGGTGACAAAGTAGGTGGCGAGCGGCTCGGTGGTGGCAAACTCCCACCGGCCCGGCGAGGTCTCGCGACCAGCTCCATTGCCGGCCACCTCCCAGCCGGTCGGCGCGGTCACCCGCAACGTCACTGGCGCCTTGAGGTCGGGCTGGTCGAAGCAGGCGAACATGCGCTGCGCCTCGTCGAGGAAGGCCTCGGCGTAGAGGTAGGTCAGGCCGTCCTCCGGATCGACGAAGCGGTGCAGTCCTTCGCCCGTGTTGGAGTAGGCCATCCGTGCGCGCACGACCAGCTCGTTCTCGGCGGCCAGATCCGGCAGTGGCAACCGGTTCTCGGACAGCTCGGCCGAGTCGAGCGCGCGGCCGTTCAGGCGCACCTCGTGCAGCTGCAGCGGACGCAGTTCGACGAACGTCTCGGCCCCGGGCCGGGCCGCGGTGAAGCGCACGGTCGTGGGCGACTCGAAGCCCTCGGCGGTGGCCGCCTCGGTCAGGTCAAGCTCGATCTCATACCCGCGCACCTGCAGCAGCTCGGCTCGGGCGACGGCCTCGTCGCGGGTCAGGCTCGGCATGCTGCGAGCGTACGAGATCGGCCGGCCGCCAGCCCAGTCGACCCGAGTAAGGCCGTGTCGCTGGCGCCCGCGGCCTGCTACCGTGAATGCGTGCGAATGACGCCGAGCAGTCTCGCGAGGCTTGCGAGCGAGACCATGCTTCGAAGCGGCTGGTGGCGCGCCTGACGGCGGCCACCTGATTCGCGTACCCCAGGACACGCGGCCGCCCCGACGGGCGGCCGTGACGCGTAGTCTCGGTCGATCCGATCGGTGGCGGTCACTTCCCTCGAAGGAGACGACCGTGACCACGACCGTTACCCCGCCCATCCGGACGACCACGGCCCGCCGGTTGAGCGGGTTCAAGCCGACCGGACGGCTGCAGCTCGGCAATTATCTCGGCGCGATCAGGCCCATGGTCGACGCCCAGCACCGCACCGACTCGGTCGTGATGATCGCCGACCTGCACGCGCTGACCGTCGAACACGACCCGCAACGGCTGCGCCAGCTCACCGCCGAACTGCTGGCGACGCTGCTCGCCGCCGGAGTCGACCCGGACAGTGCCCTGTGCTACCTGCAGTCCGACGTGCCCGAACACGCCGAGCTGCACTACCTGCTGGAGTGCTCGACGGGGTACGGCGAGGCCGCGCGGATGATCCAGTTCAAGGAGAAGTCGGCCGGCCAGCGACACGTCCGCCTCTCGCTGCTCACCTACCCGGTGCTGATGGCGGCCGACATCCTGCTCCACGACGCCGACGAGGTGCCGGTCGGCGACGATCAGGACCAGCACCTCGAACTCGCCCGCGATATTGCCAACCGGTTCAACACCCGCCACGGGCACACGTTCGTGGTGCCCCGGGCGGTGCACGAACGGCTGGCCGCCCGGGTGATGGACTTCGCCGACCCGACCACGAAGATGGGCAAGACCTCCACCTCGGACAGTGGCGTGATCTACCTGCTCGATCCACCCGACGCCATCGCGCGCAAGGTCACCCGAGCGGTCACCGACGCCGGCACCGAGGTGGTCTACGACCCGGACCGCCGGCCCGGCCTGGCCAACCTGCTGGAGATCCTCGCCGCCTGCACCGGCGGCCAGCCGGGCGGCCTCGCCGCCGGTCTCGCCTCCTACCGGGAGCTCAAACAGGCCACGGCCGAGGCGGTCGTCGAGGCCCTGCGCCCGGTGCGCCACCGCTACGCGGAGCTCGTCGCCGCGCCGGAGCACCTTGACGAGGTCCGCCGGCAGGGCGCGGCCCGAGCCCGGGAACGGGCCGCAGCCACGGTACGCCGGGCGAAGGAGGCCATCGGGTTGCGGTGATGCCGGCCGCACGGAGGTACTCCCGCCCGGGCATCAGGATCGATACGCTCAGCCGATGGACGCATCCACAGCGGTCGAACGCCCGGCCACTACGGCACGGTACGGCCCCTGGCTGGTGCTGTCGGTGCTGTGCCTGGGCTTCTTCATGAACCTGCTCGACACGACGATCGTGAACATCGCCGTGCCGAACCTCATCGACAGCCTCGGCGCAACCCTGGACCAGGCCCTGTGGGTGCTCAACGCGTACACCCTTGTCTATGCCGTCCTGCTCGTCACCGGCGGCCGGCTCGGTGACCTCTTCGGCCAGAAACGCCTGTTCCTGGCCGGACTGATGCTGTTCACTCTCGCCTCGGCGGCCTGCGGTTTCGCCCAGACGCCGACCCAGCTGATCCTCGGTCGCATGGTGCAGGGCATCGGCGGTGCTCTGCTCACTCCGCAGACGCTCGCGCTGCTCACGATGACCTTCCCGGCCGACCGCCGCGGCGCCGCCTACGGGGTGTGGGGCGGGGTGGCCGGCCTGGCCACGATCACCGGTCCCACGCTCGGCGGCTGGCTCGTCACGAACTGGAGCTGGCGCTGGATCTTCTACGTGAACCTGCCGATCGGCCTGATCACCCTGATCGCCGCCATGGTGATCCTGCCCGACCTGCGGCTCAACCGCCGGCACCGGCTGGACTGGCCGGGCACGGCCCTGGTCTCGGTAGGTCTGTTCCTGCTCTGCTTCGCCCTGATCGAGGGCCAGCCGCACCGCTGGGGACGGGTGTGGGGTCCGATCACCATTCCGGTCGTGCTCATCGCCGGCGTCGGTGTGCTCGCGTTGTTCTGCGTCCAGCAGTACGCACACCGCGCCCGCGAGCCGCTCATCCCGTTGGAGATCTTCGCCGATCGCAACTTCGCGGTGATGAGCGGCGTCGTGGCGGCCATCTCCTTCGGCATGCTCGGCCTGTTCTTCCCGCTCGTCATCTTCCTGCAGGCCGTGCTCGGGTTGTCCGCGTTGCAGGCCGGCCTGGTGCTCGCGCCCATGTCGCTCGCTTCGATCGCGTCGGCTCCGTTCGCCGGTCGCCTCGCCGACCGCTACGGCGGGCGGGGGCTGCTGGTGACCGGGCTGTGCATCTGGGCGCTCGGCATGGCGTTCGTGCTCGGCGCCGCCCGGATTCTCTATGACCGGCGCGAGCTCATCATCGGCCTGATCATCGCCGGCCTCGGCCTGGGCATGACGTTTGCTCCATTGCAGACGATCGCGATGCGCAACGTGGCGCCGCGGATGGCCGGCGCCGCGGCTGGCATGATCAACATGAGCCGCCAGCTCGGCGCGGTCATCGGCTCGGCGGCGGTCGGCGCGCTGTTGCAGTCGCAGCTGGCCGGGCGGCTGGTCGACGCGGCCCGGGCGAACGCCAACGGCCTGCCGCAGGGCTTCCGGAGTCGTTTCATCG
>JBLNGJ010000320.1:0-5363 GCA_050264675.1 Micromonosporaceae bacterium | reverse complement strand
GCGAGAAACCAGGGAACTGTCTGTTATCCGATTCCGGCGGACATATACTTCGACGACCGTGAGCACGTTGCACTGCGGGCGCGGACCCTGGGGGTGGGGTGCGGTGGTGAGTAACAAACTGGATACGGCGCTGGCTGTCCGCCTTCATGAATATTCGGGGGCGGATGAGGCGGGCGGCCGCGCCCGGATCCAGGTTCTGGTCCACGTTGTCGGCGACCTCGAGACGGTGGAGCGCGCCGGGTTGTGGACCGAATGGACGGCCGGGCCGGTCGCCGGGGGGACGATCGCGCTCGCCGACCTGGAGGCCGTGGCCCGCCTCGACGACGTCGCGTCGATCGAGGCTCCGCGCCCGGTGCGCCTGCTCATTCACGACAGCGTGCCGGCGATGCACGGCGATCTGGCCCGAAAGATCCCGCCCGGGTTCAGCGGGCGCAACGTCATCATCGGCGTGGTCGACACGGGCATCGACATCTTCCACGGCGCGTTCCGCAAGGCGGACAACACCACGCGGATCGTCTCCATGGTCGATCTGACGATGCGGCAGACGATCGCGGTCAGCGGCAACCCGCCGAGCGGCTCGTTCCAGGTGCAGTTCACTCCGCCCGCGCTGCCGGGCAGTCCGCCGACGCCGCCCGGGCCGCCGGAGATGACCGCGAGCCTGTCCTTCCCGACCACCGCGGCGCAGTTGCAGGCGGCACTCGAGGCATTGAACTCGATCAACCCGGGCGATGTGCAGGTCACCGGCGGACCGCTGCCGAACACGCCGATCGTGCTCGACTTCATCGGCCGCTACCTGCCGAGCAACTTCGACGTCACGGTCGGGCTGTCCGGCTTCCAGACCGTGATGCCGCCCGGCGCCAAGATGACCATCACGCTCGGCCGTGAGTTCACCGAGGCCGAGATCAATGCGGCGCTCACCGCACCTGGGCACAGATTCCTCTCGCGCGATGTAATCGGCCACGGCAGCCATTGCATGGGCATCGCGGCCGGCGACGCGTCGCAGTCGGGTACGAACCAGCGCGACGACTGCCACCGGGTCGGGTACTACGTCGGCGTCGCCCCCGAGGCTGACCTCGTGGCGGTGCGCATCCTCAACACCGGCGATGCCGTACGGGCCCTCGCGCACATCTTCGCGCAGGCCTGGCGCCCGGCGGGTACCCCGCTGAAGCCGTGCGTCGTCAACATGAGCATCGGTACGAACATCGGCCCGCACGACGGTACCGACAACATCGAGCTCGGCATCGACGGCCTGCTGCAGGGTACAACCGGCAAGGCGGTCGTGGTGTCGGCGAGCAACGACGGCGAGCTGTACGACCACGCCCATCCGGAGAAGCATCCGGAGACCGGCGGGGGTGTGCATGGATTCAAGACAGTCAATGCAAATGGGAACACGACATTCCAGTTCGTGATCATCGCGGACGACAAGACCGACGACCAGTTCGAGCTGTGGTACGGCGGCGCCGGCCGGCTCAGCGTCAACCTCACCACGCCCGGGCCGAACGGTACTTCGCTTCCGGCCCCGATCGCGGCCGGCGCCGGGACCCAGCAGCGGGTCCTCGCCAACCACCCGGTAACCATCACGTCGGACGTGAACAACCCGTCCAACGGCAAGCACCACATCGGGATCGTCCTGAAGCCGCCCGCCGGCGGTCCGATCGCGCCGGGCACCTGGACGATCACGTTGACGGAGACCGCGGGTACCGCCACACCGGTCGACTGCTGGATCGTCGTCGAACGGTCCGACCAGCATCCCCGCTTCATCAACGCCGACCAGGACCGTACCCGCACGCTCGCGACGCCGGCCACTGCGCGCAACGTCATCACGGTCGGGGCGTACGACGCGGGGACGGGCAAGCTCGGCGAGTTCTCCTCGCGCGGCCCGACGGCCGATGGCCGGCCGAAGCCCGACATCGCGGCGCCCGGCGTCGGCATCACCGCGGCCAAGTCCGGCGCCCGCAACACCGGCAGCGGTTGCGACTGCTGCTTTCAGTTCTACATCCTGGAGAGCGGTACGAGCGCCGCGGCACCGCACGTGACCGGCGTGGTGGCGCTCATGCTCGAGGCGAACCCGAACCTCAGCTTCACCGACATCAAGACCAAGCTGGCCGCCAGCCACTTCCCACCCGACCCGAACACCGGCCCGCTGCCCAACAACGACTGGGGCAACGGCCGGCTGGACGCCGAGAAGGCGGTCCGGGCGGCGCTGCCGACCCCGGTGGCCCCCAGCGGGCCCGCGGTACCAGGACCGGACAGCGTCATCGTGCTACCCGACGCGGCGTACCCGGCCATGCACCTGCCACCGCGGACGCAGTTGCTCGAGCTGCAGCGGCGGGTCGGCGGCAGTCCGGCCGGGCAACTGCTCGCGGCGCTGGTCTCCGAGCATGTCGACGAGGTGGTCCGGCTGGTCAACAACGACCGCCGCGTGCTCGTCGCCTGGCACCGGATGGACGGCCCGGCACTGCTCCGGCTGCTCCTGCGTCATCCCGACCCCGAGGTGCCTGTTCCCCGTACCCTCAATGACAAGCTGGTGGCCGACGGCCTGCGCCGGTTGCTGGAGACCCTGGCCCGGGCGGGCAGCCCTGCGCTCCGGGCGGCGGTGCTGACCTATCGCGGCCTGGTGCTCGCGGTGCCCGGCGCGCGACTGTCCGATCTCGACGACGAGCTGCGGGCCGGCTGATGGCGGGCGAGGCCGGCACGCTCGAGCTGCTCGCGCGCGAGCTGGCCGTCGCGCTGCTGCCGTTGGAGCAGCGCCTCGCGTCGGACCAGCGCGGCGCGTTCCTGGCGGAGCTGGGGCTGCGGCTGCCGTCCGGGCTCGACTCCGCGGCCGGCGCGATCGGTGTGATCGTGCAGCAGGTGAGCGGCCTGCCGGCGATCCTGTCGCGGCTGACCGCCGCGATCGAGGCCGGCGAGCCCGGTCCGATCGTGCAGGCCGGGGTCGACCTGCTCGGCGTGGTCCGGCTCGTGCTCGACGCGATCGACGCGCTGCGCCCGGCGCTCGCCGCCGCGGTCACCGCCTCCGGTGGCCTCACCCCGGCGCAGCGCGCCCGGCTGCAGGCGCTGGTCCAGGAGCTGCCCCGCCGGTTGCTGGACTTCGTGCTGCTGTCGTACCTGGAGAGCAAGAGCGCCGGCGTGGTGGACGTGCTGAGGCTGATCGGCGTCGTCGACGAGGTCGTCGAACCCGCCGATCCGGCCGACCCGACCGTGCTGCCGATCCGCCGCCGGGCCCTGCACCTCGACCGGCTCCGGCAGCTGTTCACCGACCCGACCGGCTGGCTGGGCGACACCTACGACTTCGGCAAGCCCGGCTTCGACGGGATGCGGATCTGGACGCCGCTGGCCGCGTTCCTGGGCCGGATCGGGCTGCCGTACACGCTGCTGACCCCGCCCGGTGGCCCGCCGGTGCTCGAGGCGTTCTTTCTGCGCCTGAGCGTCGACCCGACCGTCACCCCGCCCGCGATCACGGCCCGGCTGCGGGTCCCCGCCATCGTCGACCTGACCCAGCCACTGCTGACTAGTCTACTGTGGACGATCGGGGTCAGCGTCAAGTCGCGCTACGACGACGGGCTTGAGCTGGTGCTCCGGCCGCCGCTGAACGCGGAGCTGCGGGCGCTGACCGGGGCGCTGCACCTCGACGCGACGACCGATGCCGAGGCCAAGCGGGGCGGGCAGCCGATCCTGCTGCTCGGCCAGGCGGGCGGTTCGCGGCTCGAGTTCACCCGGTTCGCCGCCTCGGTCGGGCTGTTCGCCACCGCCTCGGCCAGCGGCATCACCGCGGAGCCGGCCGCGTCGCTCGCGCTCGAGGGCGGCCGGATGGTCATCGACCTGTCGTCCGGCGACGGCTTCATCAGCACGGTCAGCGGCGGCGCCCACATTGACACCACGTTCGAGGTACGGGCCCGGTGGTCACCGTCCGGCGGGCTGCACCTGGAGGGCGGCGCCGCGCTCGAGCTGGCGATGCCGGCGCACCTCAGCCTCGGTCCGGTCGACATCAGCACGCTCTACATCGCAAGCCGGCCCGCCGCCGGCTCGCTGCCGATCGAGGCGTCCGCCGGCTTCACCGCGACGCTCGGCCCGGTGCGGGCCAGTGTCGACCGGGTCGGCGTGACCGCCGACCTCACGCTGCCGGACGGCGGCGGGAACCTCGGCCCGGCCAACGTACGGTTCACGTTCAAGCCGCCCACCGGGGTCGGGCTGGCCGTCGAGGCGGGCATCGTCTCCGGCGGCGGGTTCCTGTTCGCCGACCCGGACCGCGGCGAGTACGCCGGCGCGCTCGAGTTGCAGTTCGCCGACTTTGTCGAGCTGAAGGCGATCGGCCTGATCAGCACCCGGATGCCCGACGGCTCGGCCGGCTTCTCGCTGCTCATTGTCATCACCGCGGAGTTCGGCGGCGGCGGGATCCAGCTCGGGTACGGGTTCACCCTGCTCGCCGTCGGCGGGATGATCGGGCTCAACCGGGGTCTGAACCTGCAGGCGCTGGTCGAGGGCGTACGCTCCGGCGCGGTCAACTCAGTGATGTTCCCGCGCGACGTCGTGGCCAACGCGCCGCGCATCCTCAGCGACCTGCGCACGTTCTTCCCGCCCGAGCAGGGCACATTCCTCATCGGCCCGATGGCCAAGATCGGATGGGGTACGCCGACGCTGATCAGCATCTCGCTCGGCGTCATCATCGAGATCCCCGGCAATCTGGCCATCCTCGGCGCGCTGCGGGTCGCGCTGCCGACCGTCCAGGCGCCGCTGCTGGTGATCAACGTCGGTTTCGTCGGCGCGGTCGAGTTCGACAAACAGCGGCTGTGGTTCTTCGCCCAGCTGTTCGACTCGCGCATCCTCACCGTCACGCTGAGCGGCGGCATGGGCCTGCTCGTCGTCTGGGGCGACAACCCCGACCTGGTCGCCACCGTCGGCGGGTTCCATCCGTCGTTCAAGCCGCCGCCGCTGCCGTTCCCGGTTCCGCAACGTCTGTCGGTCGACATCCTCAACCGGCCGGGCGCGCTGATCCGGGTCACCGGGTACTTCGCCGTCACCAGCAACACCGTGCAGTTCGGCGCGCGGGCCGAGCTGAAGCTGGGGTTCAGCGACTTCGGCATCGAGGGGCACCTCAGCTTCGACGCGCTGTTCCAGTTCTCCCCGTTCCGGTTCGTGGTCAGCATCTCCGCCAGCGTGTCGCTCAAGGCGTTCGGCGTCGGGCTGTTCAGCATCGACCTGCGGTTCCAGCTCGAAGGACCGGCTCCGTGGCGGGCGCGCGGCCGCGGCTCGATCGGGTTCCTGTTCTTCGAGATCTCCGTCGACTTCGACATCACCTGGGGCGAGTCGCGGGACACGACGCTGCCGCCGGTCGACGTACTCCCGCTGCTCGCCGACGAGAT
>JBLNGJ010000319.1:0-5603 GCA_050264675.1 Micromonosporaceae bacterium | reverse complement strand
GCCCGGTTCGCTGAAGAGCTGGCACCACACCTCCTCGCCGGTCCAGAGTGGACGCAGGAAGCGCTGCCGTTGTTCGTCGGTGCCGTGGCGCAGGATCGTCGGGGCGGCCATGCCCAGCCCGATGCCGATCCGGCGGGGCCCGTTGTCCGGCGCGCCGGCGGCGGCGAACTCGTCGTCGACCATGGCCTGCCGGGTGCGCGGCCACCCGAGCCCGCCCAGCCCGACCGGGTAGTGCACCCAGGCCAGGCCGGCGTCGAAGCGGGCCCGCAGGAACTCCAGCCGCGACGACCCGGCCGGGTCGTGGCCAGCGAGGAACTCCCGCACCCGGGCCCGCACCTCGGCTGAGCCGGCGTCAGGCACGGGGACCGCCGGCCACGTAGATGACCTGACCGGAGATGAAGCCCGCACCGTCGCTGACCAGGAACGAGATCGCGTGTGCGACATCCTCCGGGTAGCCGGGCCGGCGCACCGGGATCTCGGCCGCTTTGGCTTCCTTGAGCGCCTCGAACTCCATGCCTAACCGGGCGGCGGTGGCCGCGGTCATGTCAGTGACGATGAAGCCCGGCGCCACCGCGTTCGCCGTCACCCCGAACGGTCCGAGCTCGATCGCGAGTGTCATCGTGAAGCCCTGTATGCCGGCCTTGGCCGCGGCGTAGTTGGCCTGCCCCCGGTTGCCGAGGGCGGAGGTGCTGGACAGGTTGACGATGCGGCCCCACTTCTGCTCGGTCATCGTCCGCTGAGCCGCTCGGCTCATCAGGAAGGCACCGCGCAGGTGCACCGCGAGCACCGTGTCCCAGTCGTTCTCGGTCATCTTGAACAGCAGGTTGTCGCGGATGACGCCGGCGTTGTTCACCAGCACCGCCGGCGGGCCGAGCTGTTCGGTGATCCGCGCGATCGCCGATTCCACCGCGTCGCTATCGCTCACGTCGGCCCCGACCGCGGCGGCTCGGCCGCCCGCGTCGACAATCGCCCCGACGGTCGCCGCGCAGGCGCTCTCCTCCAGGTCGACCACGGCCACCGCGTAGCCGTCGGCGGCGAGCCGGCGCGCCGTGGCCGCCCCGATGCCGCGCGCCGCCCCGGTGACGATCGCTACCCGGCCGTTCTCCATGCCCCCTCCTTCGTTCCGCCCCGTCCTCGCTGCCCGCGCCCCGCCCACAGCCGGCCCGCATCAGCCGGCCGTGCCATCAGCCGCCCGCGGCGCTGGCCTGGTTCCTCAGCTCGCGCCGCGCCAGCGAACGCTTGTGCACCTCGTCCGGACCGTCGGCGAAGCGGAGCGTACGCGCGGCCGTCCACAACTGCGCCAGCGGGAAGTCCTGCGACAGGCCGGCCGCACCGTGCGCCTGGATCGCCTTGTCGAGCACCCACTCGGCCATCGCTGGCGTGGCGATCTTGATGGCCTGAATCTCGGTGTGGGCGCCGCGGTTGCCCACGGTGTCCATGAGCCAGGCCGTCTTGAGTACGAGCAGGCGAGCCTGTTCGATGCGCACCCGGGCCTCGGCGATCCACTCGCCGATCACCCCTTGCTCGGCCAGCGGGCGGCCGAACGCCACCCGCTCGGTGACCCGCTGGCACATGAGCTGCACGGCCCGCTCGGCCATGCCGATCAGGCGCATGCAGTGGTGGATGCGGCCGGGGCCGAGCCGGGCCTGGGCGATCGCGAAGCCGTCGCCCTCACCGCCGACCAGGTTGCCGGCGGGCACCCGCACGTCCGTGAAAGCGATCTCCGCATGCCCGCCGTGCGGGCCGTCGGTGTAGCCGAACACTGTTATTCCCCGGTGGACAGTCACGCCGGGGGCCTCCCGCGGCACCAGGATCATGCTCTGCTGACGGTGCCGAGCGGCGGCCGGATCGGTCTTGCCCATCACGATGAGCAGCGCGCAGTGCGGGCTCATCGCCCCCGACGACCACCACTTGCGACCGTTGACCACGTAGTCGTCGCCGTCGGCGCTGATCTGGGTGGCGATGTTGGTGGCGTCGGAGGACGCGACGTCGGGTTCGGTCATGCAGAACGCGGAGCGGATCTGCCCATCCAGCAAGGGTTTGAGCCACCGGTCCTGTTGGTCGGGCCGGCCGAACTCGGCGAGCAGCTCCATGTTGCCGGTGTCGGGCGCGGCGCAGTTGAACGCCCGCGGCCCCAGCTCGGGGCTGCGCCCCATGATTTCGGCCAGGGGTGCGTACTGCAGGTTGGTCAGACCGGCCCCGAGCGGGTGGTGGGCGAGGAAAAGGTTCCACAGGCCGCGGGCCCGGGCCTGCGCCTGCAGCTGCGCGACCACCGGTGGCTCGCCCCATGGGTCGGCGGCCACGCGGACCTGCTCGGCGAGGACCGCTTCGGCCGGGTACACGAACTCGGTCATGAATGCGGTCACCCGCTCGCGCAGCTCCTCGGTGCGCTCGTCGTACCGAAAGTCCACCTCAATCCTCCCGCCGTCGGTCCAGATCGGCCCGCAGCCGCCGCATTCCGTTCAGCCACCGGTCACGGTCACTGGCGCGGCGTCGCTCGTACTCGGCCACCTCCGGGTGGGGCAGGATCAGGAAGCGACCGTCGTCGATCGCCGCGAGAACCGCGTCGGCGACCTCCTCCGGCTCCAGCAGGCCGGCCACCGCCAGGATGGCCGAGTCGGCGCCCTCGCCCGCGACCATCGGTGTGTTCACGCCCTGCGGACAAAGGCAGGAGAAGGTCACGCCACTGTCGCCGTGGCGGATCGCGAGCCATTCAGCCAGCGCGACCGAGCCGTGCTTGGTCACTGTGTAGGGCGCGCCCGAGACCTCGGTGAGCAGCCCGGCCGCCGAGGCGGTGACGAGGAAGTGTCCTCGGCCGCGGGCGAGCATGCGGGGCAGCACGTGGCGGGCCGCGTAGACGTGCGCCATCACGTGCAACTGGAACGAACCCATCCAGTCGTCGTTGGCGCCGAGCCGTCGCCCCAGCGCCCGTCCGGCGTTGGAGCACCACACATCGATCGGCCCGAGCTCGGCCTCGATGCGCTCGGCCGCGGCCCGCACCGCCTGCTCGTCGGTCACGTCGAGGGCGAGGCCGAGCCGCTCCGCGCTGGGCAGCCGGTCGGCGACCTGGGCCGCGGCCGAACCGTTGACATCGGCGACGACCACGGCACGCGCGCCTTCGGCGGCGAAACGGCGGGCCAGGGCGCGACCGATGCCGCTCGCGCCGCCGGTGACCACCGCGACCGAACCGGCCAGCTTCATGGCGCCCAACCCCCTTGCGTCGGCTAGGTGCACCGTATCGCTCCGCCGGCACGTGCGGCGGCGGGCCGGCGCGCCATTGCGCCGACCCACCGCAGCTCGGCCGCAAGGCACTGCCTGGCCACATCGAGTGCCCCGGGCCGGTCCGTCCACTGTGCGCTGCGCCGCGGTCGCCGGCCGTTGCCAGCCGGCCTCCACCAGAGCAAACTAACAGCGGTAGTTACAAAACTAACAGCGGTCGTTTATGCGCGCCAGCCCCGGTCGGCGGCATTTCACCCGCCGACTGGCTAGCGTCGCAGGCGCCACCAAGCGAAAGCCCAGAGACCGACCACGCGATCACGTGCGCAGGAGGCAGCAGTGACCGACTTCCTCTACCTCGGTGGGGAGTGGGTGAAACCCGCCGGCACCATCCGCATCGAGGTGGAGAACCCGGCCACCGGACAGATCGTGGCGTCGGTGCCGGAGGCTACGCCGGCCGATGTGGACCGGGCCGTGGCCGCGGCCCGGGCGGCGTGGCCGCACTGGGCCGGCCTGGACCGGGCCGCGCGGGCGGTGCACCTGGCCGCACTGCACGCCGGGCTGCTCGCCCGTCGCGATGAGATGGCCGCCACGATCACCGCGGAGATGGGCGCACCCGTCCGCATCGCCGGCCCGATCCAGGTCGGCCAACCCCTGACCGTGTTGAAGTCCTATGTGGACCTCTTGACTGGCGTCGACGGAGTTGACGAACCGGAACGGATCGGCAACTCGCTGGTGCTGCGGGAGCCGGTCGGGGTGGTCGGCGCGATCACGCCGTGGAACTACCCGTTGCACCAGACGATGGCGAAGCTGGCCGCCGCCCTGGCGGCCGGCTGCACCGTGGTGCACAAGCCGAGCGAGCTCGCGCCGCTCTCGGCGTACCTGCTCGCCGAGATCGCGCACGACGCGGGCCTGCCGCCCGGCGTCTACAACCTCGTGCCCGGCCGGGGTGCGGTGGCCGGCGAGGCACTGGTCGGCCACCCGGGGGTGGAGATGGTCTCGTTCACCGGGTCCACCCGCGCCGGCCGGCGGGTGGCGGCGCTCGCGGCTGAGACGGTCAAACGGGTCTCGCTCGAGCTCGGCGGCAAGTCCGCGAACCTGGTGCTCGCCGACGCCGACCTCGCCGCCGCGGTCAAGGTCGGCGTGGCCAACTGCCTGCTCAACTCGGGCCAGACCTGCACCGCCTGGACCCGCCTGCTGGTGCCCGCGCGGCACCAGGATGAGGCGGTGACGCTGGCCGTCGCCGCGGCGGCAAAGTACGCGCCCGGCGACCCGACCGACCCAGCGACCCGGCTCGGCCCACTGGTCTCCGGCGCCCAGCTCGCCTCGGTCCGCGCCCACATCGAACGGGGCGTCGCCGACGGGGCCCGGCTCGTGCTCGACGGGCGCGACCCGGCCACCCGACCTTCGCGCGGGCATTTCCTCGGCCCGACCGTCTTCGCTGATGTCGCGCCCGGGTCCGCGTTGGCCCAGCAGGAGATCTTCGGCCCGGTGCTCAGCGTGATCCCGTACGGGGACGAGGACGAGGCGGTCGAGATCGCCAACGGGACGCCTTACGGCCTCGCCGGAGCGGTGTGGTCGGCCGACCCCGAGCACGCCCTGGCCGTGGCGCGTCGGCTGCGCACCGGCCAGGTCGACATCAACGGCGCCGCGTTCAACCCTCGGGCCCCCTTCGGCGGCTTCGGCCAATCGGGCCACGGCCGCGAGCTGGGGCGCCACGGGTTGGCCGAGTTCACCGAGCTCAAGTCGGTGCAGCTACCGGCCGGATCGGCGTTCTGAGATGGGGCAACCGGTGTGGGCGGCGGTGCTGCGCCAGGCGGGCGCGCCCCCGAGCGTGGAGGAGATCGAGCTGCTGCCGCCCGGGCCCGGGCAGGTGCGGGTGCGCCTGGCCGCGACCGGGGTCTGCCACTCCGACCTCTCCATCGCGCGCGGCCGGCTCGCTCACCCGGTGCCGGTGGTGCTCGGCCATGAGGGCGCTGGCACCGTGGTCGAGGCGGGCGAGGGAGTGTGGGGCCTGGAGGTCGGCGATCCGGTGGTGCTCAACTGGGCGCCCGCCTGCCGCGACTGCTGGCACTGCGAGCGCGGCGAGCCCTACCTGTGCCAGCGGGCGGAACGGTCGTGGCAGCGGGAGTACGCCCGTCTCGTCGATGGCACCCCGGTGCACCCCTGCCTCGGGGTGGGCGGCTTCGCCACCGAGACGGTCGTCGACGAGTCGGCCTGCCTGCGCCTACCCGACGACCTCCCGCTCGACGAGGCGGCGCTGCTCGGCTGCGCCGTGCTCACCGGCGTCGGCGCGGTGCGCCACGCCGCCGGCGTGCGCCCGGGTGAGTCGGTCGCCGTCTTCGGCCTGGGCGGCGTGGGCCTCAGTGCGGTGCAGGGTGCCCGCC
>JBLNGJ010000318.1:0-2766 GCA_050264675.1 Micromonosporaceae bacterium | reverse complement strand
GATGCTGACCATGCATGGTGGTGGCGGCCACGGCGGCTATGGTCGCGGGGAGCGCGATGCGAGCCCGGACCCGCATCCAGATCCGTACGGCATCAACTCCAACGGCAACGGTCCGACGGAGACAGACCCGCACCCGGCGCACCGGCATCCGACCGACGCCCGGCCGTGGTGACACAGCCGGCGACGTCGGCGCCGCACCAGTCCGGATCACCAGATCATCGCCGTACGGGCTCTCCGGCGCCGGGTGTGTGGCTGGCGGGTCGGCTGGTGGCCGGTGTGGTGTTCGATATGGATGGCGTGGTGACCGACACGGCAGGGACCCACGCGCGGGCATGGCGGGCGGTGTTGGATGCGGCGCTTGCGACATGGGCGCCGCAGGTCGCGCAGTTCGATCCGGATGTCGATTACCGCCGCCACGTGGACGGCAGGCCGCGCCAGGACGGTGCCCGAGCATTCCTGGCAGACCGGGGAGTCCAGCTGCCCGAGGGTGATCCGACCGAGCCGGCGGGCGCGGCGACGGTGTGGCAGGTGGCGAACGCGAAGAACGCCAGGTTCGCCGAGCTGGTGGCGGCCGAAGGTGTTGGCGCGTTCGCGTCGAGCGTGTCGGTGCTGCGGCGGCTACGTGCGGGTGGGATTCCAGTGGCGGTGGTGACGGCCAGCCGCAACGCCGATGCTGTGCTCGCGGCGGCCGGCGTGGACGATCTCGTTGATGTGCTGGTGGACGGTGGTGTCGCGCAGCGACTCGGACTGGCCGGCAAACCCGATCCGGCGACGTTTGTGGAGGCGGCCCGCAGGCTGGGTGTGGCGCCTG
This sequence comes from Micromonosporaceae bacterium, assembly GCA_050264675.1. Classification (GTDB taxonomy): domain Bacteria; phylum Actinomycetota; class Actinomycetes; order Mycobacteriales; family Micromonosporaceae; genus JBLNGJ01. The sequence goes on along the minus strand of JBLNGJ010000318.1, from coordinate 1,955 downwards.
ACCGGGCGGCCGTGGTGGAGGACGCGCTGGCGGGGGTGGCGGCCGGCCACCGGGGCGGGTTCGCGTTGGTGGTAGGTGTCGACCGGGCCGGGCACGCGGCGGAGCTGACCGCGGCCGGTGCCGACGTCGTGGTGGCCGATCTCGCAGACCTCGACCTCGCTGTGGTGGCGGCACCGCGAGGGATCTGCGCTCCGGTGTGCGTGGGCGGGGTCGTCGCCGACGTCTGGCAGCTGCGCTTCGACGGGTTTGATCCGGCGCTGCAGGGTCGGCGCGAGGTGCTGTGCGCCATCGGCAACGGCTATTCAGGCACCCGCGCTGCCCTGCCCGAGGCACGAGCCGACCGCGTGCACTATCCGGGCACCTACCTCGCCGGTGTGTACAACCGGCTTACCAGCGTCATCGGCGAACGCGACGCCGAACACGAACACTTGGTCAACACACCCGACTGGATGGCGCTCACCTTTCGCACCCCCGACGGGGTGTGGTTCGACGTGGTTGAGGCTGACGTGCTGGAGCACACCGTCACGCTGGACCTGCGCCGAGCGCTGTGGCAGCGGCAGCTGCGCTGGGGCGACACGTCGGGGCGGATCACCGCGGTGCGGCAGCAGGCCTATGTCAGCATGGCGCACCGGCACCTCGCGGTGCTGGAGTGCGAGTTCACCGCGGAGAACTGGGACGGGCCGCTGACTGTGCACAGCCTGCTCGACGGCGAGGTGGCCAACACCAACGTTGTCGACGATGCCGCCCTGGTCCACCGGCACCTGACGACCGTCGCCGCCCGGGTGGATGGCGACGGGGCGGCGTTGGAGACCGAGACGACGACCTCACACGTCCGCATCGCACAGGCGGCCCGGGTCAGCGTCACCGGCGCGGCCGCCGCGATCTCGCCCATCCAAGATGGACAGTGTGTCGAACTCTCGATGGTGCCGGGGGCACCGGTCACCCTGGTCAAGATCGTGGCCACGGTCACCTCGCGCGATGTCGCCGCCGCGTCCCCGGCCGCCACCGCGGCCGACCTGCTCGCGCAGGCCGGCGACGCTGAGGCGATCCGGCGGGGGCACGAGCGGGCCTGGGCCCGGCTGTGGGATCGGTTCGACACCGAGGTCGATGCCGACGAGGCCACCCGGCTGTCGGTGCGGTTGCACACCTACCAGCTGCTCAGCAGCGTCTCCGAGCACCTCGATGACGTCGACGCCGGGATGGGAGCACGAGGTCTTACCGGCGAGGGCTACCGCGGCCACGTCTTCTGGGACGAGCTGTTCGTGTTGCCAGTGCTCAACCTGCGCCGCCCGAGACTGGCCCATGCCCTGCTGCGCTACCGGTACCGACGGCTTGATGCGGCACGGGCGGCTGCCCGAGCCACCGGCCTGTCCGGGGCTATGTTCCCGTGGCAGAGCGGCAGCGACGGGCGGGACGAGACCCCGGACAGCCTCTACAACCCCCTGACCGGGCAGTGGATGCCCGACAACTCCCGCCGACAACGCCACGTCGGCATCGCGGTGGCCTACAACGCGTGGCAGCACTACCAAGTCACCGGCCACCTGGACTTCCTCACCGAAGCCGGTGGGGAGCTCGTCATCGAGGTGGCCAGGTTCCTGGCCTCCCTGGCCCGCTACGACACGGCCGACGACCGGTATCACATCGACGGTGTGATGGGACCGGACGAGTTCCACGACGGCTACCCGGACATGCCCGGCCAAGGATTGCGCGACAACGCGTACACCAACGTGATGACCGCGTGGGTGCTCGACAAGGCACTGCGGACAGTCCGGCTGCTCGCTGGGCACCATTGCGGCGAAATCTGGGACCGGCTCGACCTGCACGAGCACGAACTGGACCGCTGGGACGCGGTCAGCCGTCGCCTCGCCGTCCCGTTCCATGCCGACGGTGTCATCAGCCAGTTCGACGGCTACGAACATCTCGACGAGTTCGACTGGGACCGCTACCGCGCCCGG